>NZ_JBHVEE010000017.1:0-100845 GCF_042802415.1 Streptomyces sp. NPDC057486
TTGCTGGTGAGCCCACCCCGGGAGCGGCCCAGTTCGGCGGCCCGCAGTCGGGCCCTGTGGCGTCGGCGCACGGCACGGCGCTGTTCCCGCTCGGGGTCCCCGCTGTCCGCGGACCCGTCTCCTACGGGGTCGTTTTGCCCCTTTGCTGCAGCCCCTTTTCCTCCGTCACAGCCTTCTCCAGGTCGTCAAGGAGCTCCGGGTCGACCACCATGCCCGCAGCGTGGTGATGCGCACGGGCAACGGTCGAGTCCACGCTGACCAGGCTGAGATCGACGTCGTCGCGGGCCGCCGCCTCGGCGATCATCCCGTCCATGAGTGCCTGGAAGACCCCGTCACGCGCCCACATCCGGAACCGGTCGTAGACCGTCGACCAGGAGCCGTAGCTTTCCGGCACATCCCGCCAGGGGCTGCCGGTACGGAATCGCCACATCACCGCGTTGAAGTAGCTGCGCAAGTCAGGGATCGGCCCGGACACCCCCAGCGGGAGGTACGGCTCGACCAACTCCCATTCACCATCGGTCAAATCACCACGAGTCACGTGACCGGTCTATCGGACTCAACCGGCCACCGGGGCCACGTTGACTCATCCGTGATCCGGACTCAGAACAGGCCCTAGTATGGCCGAGGGTACAAAAGACTAGGTGAGCCTACGTCGCGGCGTTGTTGCGTCTCTGTCGCTGGGGCACACTAGCTTGATCCACTTTCGAAACGCACCTTAGACGCCCGGACCGGGCCGCAGGTTTTCCTTCAGTGGGAGCTGTAGAGCCTGGCCAGTTCGTGGAACGCGACTTTCGGCTCCCAGCCGTCCCCGATCGCCTTGACCACGCCGAAGCTGGCCATGTCCAAGTCGTAGCGCGCGTCGGATGAGTGGGGCTTCGGCGCGATGAACTCGAACACGTATGCCCCGTAGACCCTCTCGGCCGCGAAGAGCTCCAGTTGTTGTGACAGATAATCCGCCTGTACCTGCTCATTGCGGGTGAATGATCCTGCCAGTCTGGGGGGATTGGCCGTCCAGTCGATGATGCCGTAACCGGCCGGGCCCATCTCGGCGGCGCCGTCAAAGGAGCAGCAGCCGAACTCGGTGATCACTATGGGCTTGCCGTGTTGGTGGAATCGCCGGAGGTTGGTGGCGTAGTCGGCGTCGTTGTAGGCCATCCGGTAGTAATTCAGCCCCACCATGTCGAAGCCGTCCCAGTCCACCTTCTCCCACAGACCTGCTCCGTAGGTCAGGTGGCCGCCGAAGTGCGCCCGGGCCACATCAAGAGCGCGTCCGAGTAGGTCGTTCAGCTTCTCGTTGAACTCCGGTAAACGCGGCCACCACTGTGGGTCGGCCAGCTTGGCGGACCGGTCCGCGTGAGTGCCGCCGGGGATGATTCCGGAGCCGAAGACCGTCAGCTCGCAGCCAACATTGAGGGCGACCCTGCCGTACTGCTCCCGCAGTTCTTCGGCGGCCGTGGCGGCTGCAGCGAGGTGTTGCAGCATCGCGTCCGGCTCGGCATCAATGAGTCGGGGCTGCAGGCTGACGTGCAACCCCAGGTCGAGGGCGGCACCGGCGGTCTCGGTCAGCCGCCTGATGTCGGTGCCGAAGAGGTTGACCGAGGTGCAGTTCAGATCGTTTCGGATGACCGCCATGTGTTGACGGATCAGGTCGCTGGGCAGGGGCTTGCGTGACAGGCCGCTTTCAGCGTAGTTGGTGCCGGTGTCGTAGTTGATGCCTTTCCAGACCAGAGCTGTCGTGTCATCTCGCATGCTCGGAGCTTAGACCGGTCAGCTCCAAAGGGATCGGCCGCGCGCATAGGCCGAGGGCGTCCAACGTCACTGTGTGAAGACGGAGTTGGTCACCCTCGCGACCGCACTCCATGTGAAGACCGACGACCTGTTGAGGGCGTCTCTGCATCTCGCGCCATGGTGGACGGCCGTGGGGATCGCCTCGTAGCTCAACGACGTTGAGCTGGTCACACTGGCGATGATGCAGGCCATGCTGGGCTTCACCTTTGAGGCCAGGTGGTTTCGCCACGCCCGTTCCCGCCTGCAGCATCTCTTCCCGTGCTTACCCAAGCAGTCCGGCTACAACAAGCGGCTGCGCAAGAGCGCCGACCTGCTTGGCCGGGTCACCCGCCTGCTGGCCACCGACACTGACGTGTGCACTTGCGCTGTGACCAGCGTCCGAGGGTCTAACACCGCAGCCGGACTGGCTGATCTCGGCCCCCACCGCATCGAGGGAGAGGCCGAGGACATCGGCGATCACCGCGATGGTTGGGAAAGCAGGGGGGCTACTCGTCCCGACTCGATCTTCCTGAGTGTCTCCGGTGAGACTCGTGCGTCGAGCGCGATCTCGAGCATCGAGCGTTCTCCTCGGGCCCGACGCAGGAGGGCGCCGAGGCGCTCTCGGCGTGCGACCTCTGTGGGAGTGAGCGGCAGTCCCCATTTTAATACCGGTATAGTATGGCCGGTATAGTTATTGGTTCCATGAGGAAGGCAGTGCATGATCGAGATCCTGAACCCCACCATGCTGACCCGGGCAAAAGACACAGGCGCCCTGGTCGCAGACATCCTGCATGCACTGAAGGGCCGTAGCGCAGTCGGCACGAACCTCCTGGATATCGACCGGTGGGCCAAGACCATGATCGCCGAGGCGGGGGCGCTGTCCTGCTACGTCGACTACGCGCCATCCTTCGGACGCGGCCCGTTCGGCCACTACATCTGCACGGCCGTCAACGACGCCGTGCTCCACGGGCGGCCCTACGACTACACGCTCGCCGACGGCGATCTGCTCACACTCGATCTTGCCGTCTCCAAGCGCGGAGTCGCTGCAGACGCCGCCATCAGTTTCATCGTGGGCGACGCGCAGCCCCCGGAGAGCGTCGCGATGATCAGCGCAACCGAACGTGCACTGGCCGCAGGGATCGCCGCCGCCGGCCCCGGAGCTCGCATCGGCGACATCTCCCATGCCATCGGCGCCGTCCTCAGCCAGGCCGGATACGCGATCAACACCGAGTTCGGAGGGCATGGCATCGGATCAACGATGCACCAGGACCCGCACGTTGCGAACTCCGGACGGCCTGGCCGTGGATACAAACTGCGCCCCGGGCTGCTGCTGGCACTGGAGCCGTGGATCATGGCGGACACCGCCGAACTCGTCACCGACGCCGACGGGTGGACGCTCCGAAGTGCGACGGGCTGCCGGACGGCACACAGTGAGCACACGATCGCCATCACCGAGGACGGAGCCGAAATTCTCACGTTGCCGAACAGGGGGTTGAGGGACATCCGTGCCGGATCGTGCGCCAAGGATCTGTCGTCCCTGGTGGACGGCTGACGGCCCGTCGGCGGGCGGAGGGGGTGAGGACGTCCCGCGGATAGCACCCCAATATCCGCGGCGCCGGTAACGCTGAGCTGCGGCACCACCGAGCCGAGACCGGGTGAAGCGGTCCCGTCATCTGCGGCAAGGCCCTTGGTGTCGGTTCTCGGTCTGTCGTTCCTCGACCCCCGCGGCCCAGCTCGCAAGCACGCGCCTTATATCCATGTGTGCGACTGATTTTCTAAATATGCCATATATGACATATACGCCATATGTGGCAATATGGTGTATATGGGATTTGGTGCTGAAGGCAGGCGAGAGGAGTACATCATGATCGCCAAGCTGCTCGGCAAGCTGTCCTTCACCCGCCACTACGGTGCGTACGGGGAACACGACTGGGGTGTGTAGGGCGGCGACGATTGGAGCTGACCGTACTGCCGGCGGGTGCCCCGGGCGCCCGCCGGCTCCCGGCCGAGCTGCCGACGACATCGGCCTGGACAGGTACGAGAGTCAGGGGCGATCTCATGGGCCGAATGAACGAGCCGCCGCGGTTGCCCGAAGGCAGCTTCGCGGCCTGGAGCCGCGACCGGCTGGCACTGGCGCGCCGTGGCGCTGACGAGTGCGGGGACGTCTGGCAGCTGGAGCCGGGTGTCTACGTAGCCGCTGCGGCCGGGCCGTGTGAAGAAGTCCTGCGCCGCGCGCAGGACTTCCCCAAGGTACCCTCGCCTCTCTTCCCGCCGTTGAAGCGGTCGAGCGGAGCAGGGACGTCCGAGGAGCGTTCGCATGCTCACGCCGCCCGCATGCGCGGACTGCGCCCGCAGGCGGTTGCAGCCCGGATCGGTGAGATAGCGCCCGGGACCGCTCGATTTGTTGACCAATGGCCCACGGGCCAGGACGTCGAGATTCTGCCCCCGGTCCGGCATGCCCTGGCGGAGGTCGGCGTGCGCTACCTCTTCTCCGAAGACGCTCCCACCCTGCTGCCCTTTGCCTCACAGCTCTTCGTGGCCCGGGAGGTGCTCGTACGCCCCTCGCGCTGGGTATGGCCGCGCTGGGTCCCCACACCGGCACGGCGGTTCCGCACACGGCAGCAAGTCGCCTTCACCAACGCTTTGCGGCCCATCGTCCGCCGGCGCCGTTCATCGGGCCGGCTCGGTGACGACGTGCTGGGGGAGATGCTCCGGCCCTCCTCCCGCTACGGCCTCCTGCCGGAAGAGGCCATCCTCGACACTCTCCCCGGAATCACCATCGCCACCTTCGAGACACCGTCCCGGGCAGCCGGATGGATCCTGCTCCACCTGGCCCGGTACCCCCAGGCAGCGGACCGCATCGCGGCCGAAGCCGCCTTGCTGCCCGCGGACCCGGCCGCGACCACCAGCACCCACCTCGACTGCCTGCAATACACCCAGGCACTGGTACGCGAGGTGCTCCGACTGCACCCCCCGAGCTGGCTACTGACCCGGCGCGCCCCGCGACGGACTCAGCTCGCCGGCTACACCATCGACGCCGGGTCCACCGTTCTCGTCTGCCCCTACACCGCCCACCGCGACACACGGGAACACTCCGAGCCGGAGCAGTTCCACCCCGAGCGCTGGCTCGATGATCCGGGCTCGCCGGCGAAACCCGGGGTCTTCCTGTCCTTCGGCACCGGGCCGCACGGCTGCGAGGGAGCCGCTCTGGCCATGGCGATGATGACGCTCCTGACTGCGCAGACCGCCCGCTGCTACCACTTGAGCGAGCCGCCCGGACCGGAACCCAGCTACCGGGTCACCACCTTCGAAGGCCTCACAACCGCCGGCCTGCGCCTGCGCGCCACCATGCGCAGCTGAGGGCACTCCTGCGTTCAGAGACAGGCCGCGACCAGGACCGTCAGGTCGGCGCCGCCGTTTCCCGATCGTACGAAGGACCGGAATCAACCCGCCAACAAGGTAAGGAGCGCTCCACTTGGCAAGCGAGCGGTCGACTGGGCGGGCTGTGCGCTCACTGCTGGCACATCAGATCCGATATCACGGCAGGCGACAGGGACGGGTTGGCTGCTGCTGCTTCCACTACCTGCCAGTCCGCGTCGGCGAGCAACTCTGCGATGACCGGTGGCGGGAGTGCTGGATGGCCGGCGGCTATCGGTCTCGCTCGTTTGTCCGCCAGGCAGACGAGCAGGGCTGAGGCCGTCGCCCGGCGATGCCGGGCAACCTCGCGGAATACCTTCTGCACCGCTGGCTGGTGCCGGACCAGGTCCTCCAGCAGTGCCGGGGGCGCGTCCGGGTTGGTCGCCACCTTGGCCAGGACCCGGACACCGTGTCGGTCGACCATGGCGCGCAACTGTGCTTCGGTGAGGCCCGGGTGCGGAGCGAGGGACTTGACCACCTTCGCGTCGGGGTCGTCGGCCAGCCGGTCGCGGATCTCGGGTGGCAAATCGCGTCGTTGGGCCACGAGCATGCGGGCAGCCGGGTCCGTTGACTTGGCCAGCTCTTCGACCTCGGCGGGAGAGGAGGCAGAAATACGGGGCAGAAGAGTCGTGCCTATCTTGGCAGTTCGGGCCAGGTGGGTGAGCACGTCGAGTGGTACACGGGGATGGTGCGCAAGCCTGCGGCGCACGTCGGGGTCATGGTCGTCGGCCAGCGCACGGATCAGGGCATCGTCGATCGCGGGATTTTCCGCAAGGTCGGCGCGGACACCGGGAGTGGGGTCCGAGGCGAGCCGCGCGCACGCCTGCGGGGGCAGGTCCCGGCGGGCGGCGAGCGCCCAGCGCAAGAGCATCGACGGATGGTCCGCGAAGCCGGCCACGGCTTCGATGGGGGTGGCAGGGTTAAGGAGCGCCTCCCTCCGCATGTCATGGACGGTGGACTCGTGGGAGCCGTCGCAGGAGGCGCCCGGCGGCAGATCGCAGTCGAGCCGTAGGCACTGCGGATCGTGAACGAAGGGGGTCTTCTCGCGGTCACAGACCAGACAGCGTCGCGTCGCAGGCAGCCCTTCCCCGGTCACCAATGCTGCCAGTACGGCTGGAGGTGTCGCCTCGTTGCCCGCCACCGCGCGGCGGACCTCGGCGTGCGGATGCCCCGCGAGCCTCGCGGCCACGTCCCGGGTGGTCCACCAGGCGAGCGCGGCCACGACGTGTACGTCCGGGTCCGCCGCGAGCGTGTCCACCACGTCGGACGGGAGGCCGGGGCAGGCTGCCAGCTTCTCCCGGCGCTCACGGACCGGATCCGCCGCAAGGAGACGCGCCCACTCCGGGCGGCCGACACCTTGGTCGAGCAGGGCGAGGGCGGCATCGGGCCAGACAGAGGCATCGATGTCGACGGCGGTCAGACGACCCTTGTACGCGAGCTGCGCCGCGCTCTCGTCGACGCGCTCGGCCAACGCGACCGCCTGAGCACGGCTGAGGTCTGCGCGACAGGCGAGGCTCGTGGCGATATCGTCGTCCGCAATGGATATCAGCCGGTCGACCAGCTCGGACGACAGGGCTGGGTTGGCGGCGAGCCCGCACAGGATGTGATGCACAGAGGCATCCTGCCCGGAACGTGAATGATGAGTTCGGGATTTTTTGCTGTCAACGAGTTGTCGGTGGGGCGCCCGGACACGTGCTTGGCGCGGTACCTGGCGAATCGGTGAAGCCGCTGCGCACCGGCGTCCAGATGCGGCCGATGCCCACCCCTTACGGTCGGCATGTGGTCATCCATGGCGTCCTTCCCCTCCCCGCGCCCTGACCGGCTCCGACCGGAAGAAGGCCCAGCTGCACGGGCGTTGCCAGTAGCTGGTGCCACCGTCCGGCCGAACTGCTGTCAAAGTGCTGATGGGGCCGGCCTTCGCCCCACATTTCGGCCGGGCTCTGCGGCGTCTGGGTCAGTCTGTCCGTGGGTGCGATGCCCGGCGCTCTCTTCGAGGAATTTCTGAAGCAGCTCGCGAAGGACGACGGGTTGTTCCAGGTGCAGGTCGTGTCCCGTCCCGGGAATGCTGACGGCCGACGTCTGCGGTCGGCGGGCGAGCATGGCACGGATCTCTTCGGGCGGGATGATGCCGGACTGCGCCAGCACGACCAAGGTCGGGCACGTGATGCGCGCCCACTCGTCCCAGAAGGAACGCCGGGCGTTTTCCGCCAGGGAAGCGACCATCACGTCCCGGTCGAAGCGGGGCCACCACCCGTCGCCGCGTTCCTCCAGACCTGCGGCCCAGCCTTCACCGACCGGCCCACCGCCATGGAACGCGACAGCGGCTTCACGAGAGGGGAACGGCATGGGCCAGGAGTCGAGCCACCCACCGATCTCCTCCTGGACCTTCGGATTCGGGCCTCCTGGGCCGGCTTCGACAAGGGCGATCGCGCCGATGAGGTCGGGGTGCCCGGCGGCTGTGAGCAAGGCGGTGTGACCGCCCAGCGATTGGCCGACCAGGGCAGGCTGGTGCAGTTCGAGCTGATGAATCACGGCGACGACGTCACCGACGTACGCAGCCCGGGAGACATCGCGCGGGTGGCGTTCACTGGCGCCGTGGCCGCGCTGGTCGACGGCGATGACCCGGTGACGGGTACTCAGGGCCTGAGCGACGGTGTCCCATTCGCCTGCGTGCCCTGCCAATCCGTGCAACAGGAGGACGGGCGTTCCTGCTCCCGGTGCGAGCCATTCTCGGCAGGAGATTCGGACACCGTCGCGTACCACGGTGCGCTCGGTCCAGGTCAAGCCGGGTTCTCCAGTCGGTGGGCGCGATCGGTGAGATGGCGGCGCTCGGGGGCACTGGTGGTGCGGCGAGCGGCCTCACGATAGGAACGTACAGCGGCCTCCCGTTCGCCCAGCAGCTCCAGCAGGTGGGCACGTGTGGCGAGCAGCCGGTGGTGACGAGTCAGGCGTTTGTCGGTCTCCAGCTCCGCCAGCAGGTCGAGGCCGGCGGTCGGGCCGTGGACCATGGCCACGGCGACGGCGCGGTTGAGGCTGACCATCGGGTTCGGTCCGAACTGCTGCAGGAGGTCGTACAGGGCGAGAATCTGGGGCCAGTCGGTGGCGTCGGTGTTCCCGGCCTCGTCGTGCACGGCCGCGATGGCCGCCTGCAGTTGGTAAGGGCCGACCTGGCCGCAGGGCAAGGTCCGGCTGATCAGACCGACGCCCTCGGCGATGAGCCGGCGGTCCCACCGGCTGCGGTCCTGTTCGGCCAGTGGCACCAGTTCCCCGGACAGGCCGGTGCGGGCTGGGCGGCGAGCGTCGGTCAGCAGCATCAGCGCGAGGAGGCCGGCGGTCTCGGTGTCGTTGGGCACCAGGCGGTGCAGCATCCGGGTGAGTCGGATTGCCTCGGTGGACAGTTCCGGCGCGGTCAGGTCGGCGCTGCCGGTGGTGGTGTAGCCCTCGTTGAAGACGAGGTAGAGCACATGCCGAACCTCTGCCAGCCGCTCGGCGAAGTCGACCCCTTCCGGCATGGCCAGTACGGTGCCGGACGCCTTGATGGTCTGCTTGGCGCGACTGATGCGTTGGGCCATGGTCGCCTCGGGGACCAGGAAGGCCACGGCGATCTGCGTTGTGGTCAGGCCGCCGACCGCGCGCAGAGTCAGCGCGATCCGGCTGGCCGGGGACAGCGCGGGGTGGCAGCACAGGAACAGCAGAGCCAGCGAGTCGTCCCGGTCCGTGGAGGGCACGGCGTTGGCGGCATGGCTCAGCAGCTCGGCTTGCGGGGTGGCCAGGGCGAGGGCGTCCTCGCGGCGGCGCCGCGCGCTCTCGCTGCGGAACTCGTCGACCAGCTTGCGGCCAGCGACGGTGACCAGCCAGCCCCGGGGGTTGTCCGGCACTCCCGTCTCCGGCCACTGCAGGGCGGCGGCCAGCAATGCTTCCTGGACCGCGTCCTCGCACGCGTCGAACATGCCGTAGCGGCGTACGAGCGCGCCGAGGACCTGCGGCGCCAGCTCGCGCAGCAGGTCCTCGGCGTCATGGCGCACGGCGGTCACATGTCCGCCGCGGACTCGTGCAGCACCGGCCACAGCTCTACCGGCTCCACATCGGCGAACGGCATGTTCGCGGCGATCTCCTGCGCCCGCTCCAGACTGTCGCAGTCCAGCATGTAGAAGCTGGCGATGTACTCCTTGGTCTCCAGGTACGGGCCGTCGGTGACCGCCGGGGCGCTGTCCTTGCGGCGCACGAGCTGGGCGTTGGCCGCATCCGCCAGGCCGTAGGCGCCCAGCAGTTCACCGCTTTCGCGGTACTTCTTGTTGAACGCCTCCTGCTTGGCGATCGCCTCCGGCCACGCCTCGGCCGGGAAGGAGTCCCACTTGGCCTGGTTGCCGTAGATCATCGCGACGTACTTCATCTTGGGTGACCTCCCCATACCGCGCGCCCCGCTGGCGCGCTGTTACCCCTTGGTCGGAGCGGGAGACGGGCCCTCGACATCCGACGACAACCTTCTTCGAGATTTTTCACTCCGCCGTTGACCGACCCATGCACGGGAGCGACGCAAGCGATCAACCTACAACCTGGCTCTGCGCTGACGCTGGCCCCGGGCCCCGAGTGGGCGAGGGCATCCGTCGTGCAGAACTCCCGCTGGAACCCACCGCCTCTGAGAGCTTTCCTCGCCCGGCAGACAGGCACCACGGAAGAGCTCATCAGCCGCCGTCAAGACGCAAGCCGAGGACGCTTCTCCGCCTTGCGATGCACCGCATCTGACGCCGCGCGCTGATCCACCAGGGATTACGGGACAGCCCTGAGTGCCGTGTCAGGCAACGTTCGCCCGGTATTCGATGTGGGATATCTTCCTCGTCCATGGGCGAGTTGATAATGATCAGGCATGGTGAGACCGAATGGAGCCGGACGGGCCAGCACGGCGGCCGCACCGATCTTGCGCTGACGGACGCGGGCGTGGCCGCGGCCAAGGCGCTCGCCCCGAAGCTGGTCGGCCGCGACCTGGTCGCCGTATTCAGCAGTCCCCTGAGTCGCGCGCTGCGGACCGCCGAGTTGGCGGGCCTGTCCGGCGTCACGCCCGATGCGGACCTGGTCGAGTGGGACTACGGCGGCTATGAGGGCCTGACTGCGGCGCAGATCCAGCAGATGCGGCCGGGCTGGGATCTGTGGCGCGACGGCGTCGTCCCCGGCGACGCCGACCATCCGGGCGAACAGCTCCATCAGGTGGCCGCGCGCACGGACGCGGTGCTGGAGCGGGTGCGGCCGATGCTGAACGATGGTGACGTCGCGATCGTGGCCCACGGTCACCTGCAGCGTGTTCTCACCTCGCGCTGGCTCGGCCTGGACCCGTCAGCCAGCCGACTGTTCGGCCACCCGCATCCAGGCACCATCAGCATTCTGGGCCTGGAGCACGAGCAGCCGGTCGTGCTCGCCTGGAGCCTGCCGTAGCGGCTGGCGCGTCAGACGACATTCGCTCTGGCGATGACCTTGCGGTCAAGGCGACGGATCTGCTCCCGCCCGAGGCCGAGCGGCAGGCCGCTGGCGGGCCACTCGTCGATGATCTTCCATGCGAGATCGAGGGCCTGCTGAATCCCGCGGTCCTGACGACGGGCGAGCAGGTCGAGGCGGTGCTGGGCTTGGCGGACCTCGGGCAGAGAGACGAGCGGGATGTCGTGCGTGGAGCGGATCCGACGTTCGTGACGCGGGCAGAGGTGCAGGTGTGCGGGCGCGCGGACGATCACGATGGTGGCCGATGGGGGGCGGCGGGCCGTGCAGCATCGGCAGAGCCGACCGATCACGTGTTCCGGCCGGGGCAAGGCATGTTGAGGATCGAGGAAGTCGGCTGGCGCGGTAAGCGCCCTGGCGAGTCGGGCCGCCGGGCGCTTGAGCAGGCTCGACACCGACCAGCCCCGGGCCCATCGGCACCTCCGGCCCTCGCGTATGTGCCGCAACCGACCCTGACAGGAGCGATGAGAACGCGATCGACGACGTTACGACCTGGGGAGCGAGCCTCGGGACATGCTGGGCCGCTGGCTCAGTGGGCGGGTAGGTCTGGGATCCTTCTCCTCATGAGCACACCGCCAGATGGATTGCCTGTCTATCGAGTCTTGACCGGACCGGACGACGCCACGTTCTGCCGGCGTGTGAGCGAAGCGATCGGTCTTGGCTACGAACTGCACGAAGGCCCGGCCATCACCTTCAACGGTGAGAGTGTCATCGTCGCCCAGGCGCTGATCTGGTCGGCACAGTCGTAGGGACTGTGCGAGTAACGGTGGGCGATCGGCCGTGACGTGAGAACGGCCGTACAGATTGTGTGAGTTGTGACGCTTACCTGGGCCCATGCGGCCTGTTCCCATGCTGCCCTGTCCGGGTTCTCCCGTGCACGCTTCGGCGAGTCGCTCGAAAGCCCACGATTGCGCTCCGGGCGGGCGGTCAGGCGTTGCTGTGGTTACTGGCGGTTTTGATGAAGTCGCCGGGCTTGTACCGGCGGTCGAAGAAGGCCTGTTCGGGTCCGTACCAGCGGATGAGGGCGAACCAGCCGCGGCCGGGGACGGTGCGGATCCAGTTCTCGGCGCCTGCCAGGCGTTCGGGGCCGATGTGGAGGGTGATCGACTCGTCGGGGTTGAGGGCGATGTCGTCCATGCCGTTGAGGGAGGAATAGGTCTGGCCCTGGGCATCGACTTGGGCGGCGGTCTCGGCGTCGTAGAGGGTGAGGGACCAGAAGAGTCGGGCCGGCGGGTCGGCGGGCAGGTCGATGCGGTAGGTGTGCTCGCCAGTGAGCAGGTCGCCGTCGTGGTCGCGGTAGGCGCCCGCGAACTTGGCGCCGAAGCCGACGATGGAGCTGATCATGCCGGTGCTCATGGAGTAGTGGTTGACGAACATGTGCGCTTTGGCGTTCACGTCGGTGTGGCCGGTGGCGCGGTCGCGAAACTCCTCGTCCAGCAGGGTGTGCCAGAAGTCGTCCTGGGCGGACATTGGTGTGGGCGACCCACTGGCGGTCTGCCCACCACAGGGCGTCCTGTTCGCGGTCGAAGCGGGCGGCCAGGGTCTTGGCCGTCTTCCAGCCCGTCTGCGCGGCCAGGCCCAGCAGTTCTCGCTGACGCGGCGTCGGGGCGAAGGGCCGGCCCTTGCGGATGCCCAGCGACGTCAGGACGCCGTGCATGTAGGGGTCGGTCCGGTCGACCCGGTCGGCTTGGACGAAGACGTCGAGCGCGTCGAAGAACGCGCCGTCACGGGGGTAGAGCGCGTCGGCCGGGGTGTCGGAGGCATGGGCGAAGTGCATCGGCCCCGCGTCGCCGTGCAGCGGGTGCACCTGGATGCCCTCGATGGCCGCGACGCCCGGTGACAGGTCGTCGACGGAGGTGAAGAAGCCGCGCAGCAGGAAGTAGATGTTGTCGGTGCGGCTGCGGTAGACGAAGAAGTCGTCCCACTCGCCCTCATGCTCCGGCTTGATGCCGAGCCTCCACAGCAGGCGGCGGTACTTGTCGAAGTCGTAGCCCCGGTCGGCGTACAAGCGCCGGGGCCTACGGCGGGGGCGTCCCCGAACTCCCCGGATCGACGGGACGGCGTCCAGCAGTGGCAGGAACTGGGTTACGTCGCGCCGATTGCCGCCAGTGAGCGTGACGGCGAGCGGTGTTCCGTGGAGACCGACGATCACATGGTGCTTGGAGCCGGGACGGCCGCGGTGCGCCCAGCCGGCTCGGGAGCGTCACCGGCGTTCCGGTCACCCTGCACATCAGCGGAGACCCCTCCTCCTCCGGCTGTACAAGCCCCTGATCCTGAACACCGACGGCAGGTCGGTCGTTCGGGACCAGCCCGACCACCGCGCCGTGCGACCGACAGACATGCTGGTGCCGACGTCCACCGGCCACGGATTCCTGTGGGCCGGACAGAACAGCGCACGCAATGTCCTCCTCACCGGTTCCGGTAACGGCACGGGCACCACGACGGTGAAAGGGCGGCTAGCCCCGTACACGAGGTCTAGCCGCCCTGTTTCGATTTCGGCACACCGATGCGGACTCAGGAGATGTTCACGCTTGCGGCTCGTCGTCGCGATCTTCGTTGCGGGACTGTCGAGGGCGGGCGAGATCCTGAGCGATGAGCAGGAGGGCCCCTCCTCAGCTATGCGTCGGTGGTCCGGCAGGCCGAGGCGTGGGCAGTGTCGGCGCCTCGGGGTAGGTCGCGCAAACAGCCTCGGGACGCTGCGTCCGTACGGAGGACACCTGGTCGGCAGTGAGGTGCTGTGCGTAGATGTCCAGGGCGGCGAGAGTCGTGCCGGACGCGCCGTAGAACATCCGCGAGCGGGGCAGCGTCAGCTCACTGGTGACGGTGCCGACGCGCTCACCGTCGAGATACAGCGTGACGGTCGAACCGTCGCTGGTGAGAGCGAAGTCGGCCCATTGCCCTGACCCGAGGCCACGGCCAAAGCTCTGGGTCACACCGTTCCAGCGCACGGTGACGTCGGTCGGGCTCAAGGTGACCCGGTTCGTGGAGTCGACCTGGCCGAGCAGAGTCACCGTTCCGCTCACCTTGGCGGTGCCGGTGACCGACCAGGGTCCGGTCAGGTTGGAGGCCCCGAGCCAGTAGCCGCCGGAGTCGATGACCTTCACCTGGCCCTTGTCCGGGTCGGTGGCTGAGCGCGTCGAGACGAACAGCGGGGTCATTCCGCTGAGGTCGCATCGGTCGATGATTCCGCGTCGGTTGTTCGACGTGTGCGCGTCATAGGTGCCACGGGGGAACTCCGGATCCATGACGTATTGGTGGATCGGTCGGGCGTTCGTGGTGGCGTTGGGCTGCTGGATGCCCGTGTATCCCGGTGCGGTGCCGATGGTCTGCATGGTGGCCTCGTATGCCGCGTACTCCGTCTGGGTGCGCGGGCGGGTGTTCCACTGCCGGTCTGCGACCCGGCCTCTCGGCATGATCGACAGCGACTCGAGCCACTGGCCTTCGGCCCAGCCCAAGTCGTCGCCCCAGACGTGCATGCCCCACCCCAGGATCTTCGGGTCGGTGGGTGTGGTCCATGTCTGGGCGATGCGCTGCTGGTTGGGGCGGCCTGAACGGGCCGGCACCAGGTAGAGGAAGTTGCTGTCAGCGACGATCTTGTCGTAGGGCTTCAGGTGGGCGGCGGTTCCACTGCCGGTCCAGTCCATGACGATGATGTTGGTGTCGAGCGGGATGTTGCGCGCCGACGCCTCGGAGCCGTTGTAGACCACCGAGGTGCGGCCCTTGGCTCGAACGTGGTCATTCACCTCATTGATGAACTCCATCTCGACATCGGCCGTCGTGGCGTACTTGCCGTTCGAGTTGGCCACGTAGTCCCCCAGAGCGGGGCAGCGGTTCATATTCGGGGGCATCTCGTCACCACCGAGGTGGACCCATGGCGAGGAGAACCAGGGGAGGAACTCGTCGAGCATCTCCTGCGAGACCTTGAGGGCCTTCGGGTTCATGAGGTTGAACGTGAAGTCGTCGGTCAGGTGGCTGTAGCTGTAGCCCTGGCAGGTGTTCTGCGGAGTCGCGCCCGTGTCGCGCTCACCGAACCCCGGTTCGACCTCACGCGGCCCGTCTGCCATGCCGACGTGGAAGTAGGCCGACTTGGGTGAGACGTGGGCCGGCAGCTCGAAACCTGGAACGAGGGTCACGTTGTTCTCCCGGGCGATCCGGTCGAGACTCTCGATGTCAGCCCGGTTGTAGCTGAAGCCTGGCTCGGCCAGTCCGGGGTACTTGGGGCTGTTGAGTCGGAAACCCTCGGCGTCATCGACGTGAAGCACCAGGTAGTTCTGCTTGAGGTACCCCATCTGTCGGATGACGTCGGCCACGGCGCGTGGCTCCCAGTACTCACGGGACACGTCGATCGTGTTCATGCGCACGGTGGTGTTGGCGCGGTCAGTGAGGACACCGGTGGGCAGGGTGCGTTGGTCGGCGCTCCCGACCAGCAGCTGGATCAGGCTGCGCGACCCGTAGTAGATGCCGCTGGCCGTGGGCGCGGTGAGCCGCACCGTCCGACCGATCTCCAGCCGGTACCCCTCGGGGCCGACCTCGGGTGCGAGAGCCGCATCGAGTGCCACCTGGATGCCGTTGTCGTTCGCGCTGTTCGCTTGGGTGAGCGGTAGGCGGACACCCGTGCGGGCCTCGATGTCTCGAGCGGCATACCGGGCGACCTCGTGCAGCGGCCGGGTCGACACAATGGGGTCGGATTCTGTCGTCATGCCTGGGACAACGGTCCAGCGGCCGGCGGTGGCCGGATCGATCACGACCCTGGTCGTGTTCGCCAGGGTGAGCTTCCCCCCTGCGGGTTCCCAGTTCTGCGGAACTGGCAGCAGGGTCGTGCGTGGGTCGGCGACGTCGCTTTGGGCGCCCGCAGGCGTCGTCCGAACAGTAGGTTTCGCGCCGGTCTCACTCGCCATGGCGGGCGACACCAGCACCGAGCATGCCGTCAGGGCTGCGAGGCAGCCGGCGAGTCGTGATATTCGCAACTTCGCCGACCCCTGGTGACGAGGGACGGCACGGCGACCAGATTTTGACATGATGCCTCCCATCAATTGGTCTAGACCGGTCTAGACCAATTGATGGGAGTGTGGCCCGTGCGAGCGCCACGGTCAAGAGGGGGTCAACGTGCAGGACTGACAAGAGGGGCCAGCGTGCAGAACTGACATACAGTCAAGCCCCTTGGAGGGCACTTCCTTTGAAGGGACGGATCGAGTAGGCCCCTGTGCGTGGGGCGGGCCAGGGTCACCAGCCCTTCATCACCGAGTTTCCCTCTCGCGTTGCTCAAGCCACTCGAGGTACCAGCTGCGGAAGGTGTGAAGGTTTCCGTTTGCATCGACGTGCGGCTCGAAGGGCGGGTTGACCGCGCAGTCCCGGTCGCGGAGTTCCCCGCGGTGCGGGCCGACGACGATGAGCCAGCCGGTCATCCCGCATCCGTTGTCGCTGATGTGGATCGCACCCCGCCCGCGTTCCAGGTGCCAGACGTCGTCGCCGGCGTCGCCGAAGACCTTGCGGTAGTCGTCCAGATAGTCGTCGTCCTCGTCAGGGGTGGTGGGTTCGTACCCGGCGGCGCGAAGGGTCGCTATCTGCTGGTCGGCCCAGTCGTCCGTCTCGACGAAGGGCCCACTGGGGTCCAGCAGCCAGGGATGGTCCTCGTCGTTCTCCCAGACCCATCCCCATGTCCCGTCGATTCGGCGCAACGACGTGAGATCGAGTGCCGGTCCGGGGCCGCCGGCTCCGACCTCGGCCAGAAACGTGCGGTACTCGTCGGGGAGCGCGACACCGAACTGTGCTTCGACCTCGGCGATCTCGGCGGGAGTCAGGACGGGTTCGAACGTCGGGTATCGAGACGGCTCACATCCACGAGCTCGACGCTCGGCCTCCTCCACTGCGATGACACGTTCCCGAACTCCCGACCAGTGCATGTGCAGGTTCACGGCTCTCCTATCGACGGCGAGCACGGACATTAGTCCCTGCCGCCGACATCCGACCTCCGTCTGGCGGTTCCATCCCGCCCGCGAGCACGAGTGCCTCCATCCCGCACCCAAGCAGCGGACTTACGCCCTCACCGCTTGACCGCCTTCACTCGAAACGAACCGCACCCATCCGAGTTGGCTGCGCGTGGGGCTCTGACCTGTAGGGCTGCCAGGTGGTGTGAAAATGGCGTCGGGCGTTGTTCTCAGACGAGTTGGCTCTCGCGGAATCGGAGCTCGTGCGACGGGCAGTCCCCGGAACGCCGGATGCTCGCTCGATCGCGTGCCAGTGCGGGTATGCAGATCAGCAGGCGCCCGGCAGCCCGGTTTCAATCCTGCCCCGGGAAAGGGCCGTTTGTAAGAATTCGAGTTGCGATTCTCACCCTGCTGCCTGTTACGTTGGCCTGCTTTGCTCCGATCGGAAGGAAAGCAATGGATGTCCCCTCCTTGCACAGCGAGTTCCTCAGCGACGCGCTTCCCCGGATCCGGCAGGATGCGCGCGTGGCCGGCGTGGCGATCACCGGGTCAATCGCAGGGGGCCACCCCGATGCCTACTCAGATGTAGACCTGATCCTGGTCATCGATGACGAGGCGTACGACGCGGTCATGCAGGAACGGCTCGCGCTGATCGGTTCCTGGTCCTCCCTGGTGGCCGGATTCACCGGGGAACATGTCGGTGAGCCGCGCCTGATCATCACGCTCGTCGGGCCGCCCCTTCTGCATGTCGACTTCAAGTTCGTGCGGGCTTCCGACTTCGCCGAGCGCATCGAGAATCCGGAGGTCCTGTGGGACCGGGACGGAATCCTGGCCGGTGCCCTCGCCCAGCAGCCGCCGACCACTGCGTCGCTCGACCTCCAGTGGTTCGAGGACCGGTTCTGGATCTGGGTGCACTACGGCGCGACGAAGCTCGGCCGTGGTGAACTGTTCGAGACCATTGGCTTCCTCAACTACCTGCGCGAGACCGTGCTCGGCCCCTTGGCCGCTCGCCGGGTGGGCGCAATGCCCCGCGGTGTACGTCACCTCGAGACCATCGCGCCCGAAGAGGCGCGCGACCTTCAGGCGACGCTGTGCGGCTACGACCGCCACGAGGCCGGACAGGCCATCCTCGCAGCCGTCGAGCTCTACCGCCAGTGGTCCGATGCCGGTGGAGCAATCGTTGAACGCCGCCGCCACGCCGAGAAGCTCACCCTGCAATACCTCCACGACGTCATCGACCAAGGACACTGACTGAAGCGGGTCGGCACACGGCCGGCAGAAGTACCTCCCCGTCCTGTCCGGTCTTGGCGCTCAGCGCTCCCCGCCGCCAGCGTCCTCGTCAGTTCCGGCGCGTCCGGGTCCCGCAGAGGCCGCAGCGCACCGGCGGCGGGCGTGGGGGTGGTGAAGCTGTAGCGGCTGAGCATGTTGAGGTTGCGTTGCTTGAGCGGGGAGAGCCGGGCGACATCCTCGTCCCAGTCCGGCCCGGAGCCATGGGCGGTGGCTCCGGGCCGGACCGACTTCGACGGCATTGGCCTGCGGCTATGAGTCCGCGCCGCCGTCGGTCTCGTCGTCGCTGTGCGGGTCGCGCAACTGGCGTAGGCCCGATGCCGGCGGCCGGGTGCGGGCGTACCGCCCCAGGAAGTTGATCTGGTCCATTGTCTGCGCCGCCGTGGAGTCCGAGGTTCGTCACCGGTCGCTCCCGTCCTGCCCAATGGGCCGGAGAAGGTGCAGTCAGCACACCTTCCCTGCACCAACAGCAGGAGCGACAGCGACTTCTATGCCGCAGGCCCCTGAATCTCCAGGACGACAGCCGTTCCTGCGACGGTTCGGTCTTCGTGCATGGTGATCGTTCGGCCGGGCTGGAGGTGCCGCCACTGCGAGGGGTCGAGGGGTGCGAGTCGCACCGAGGATCGCTCGCCGGGCCCCAGGAACGGTGCGAACTCGACCCAGAGGCTCGCGATGTCGAAGGCCGGTTCGCCGGTCGGGGTTCGATTTCCGATGTTCCACATCGGCCGAAGAACGCCGGCTCCGGAGAAGGGAGTCTGCCGACGACCCTCACTGGCCGGTCGGACGGTGAGGCCGACGCGGATGATCCCGTTGCGGGCTTCGTAGCAGCGCCAACGACACCAGGCCGCGCTCTTCTCCAGCTGCATCTGCTCGGCAGCCGTGGCGAGGGTCTCCCAGAAGGTGAGCGGAAGGGGGCGGACCTCGCCGAGTTCCTCCAAGAGCCCGAGAGCCAACTCCCACTCGTCGTGGGTGAGGTACTCCCAGACGTCGTTGACCGTGATGTCGTTCTCGGTGGCGATCTCTTCGGGAACCAGCAGGGAGGCAGCTTCCAGAAGCTTGGGGACATCCATGACCTGATTCTGAACGACGGCGTCCTGGCTGCGGCTGGAGGTGCCCGATGTGATCGATCAGCTCGCGATGCCGGCGGCGTTCGGCTCGACCTGGGCAGTGCTGACGGTCGGCCACAACCTGGGGGCAACTGTGCGCCGCGCCATCGAACTGCTCGGGGAGCGTGCCGGGTGAAGGCGCTGAGAAGGACTGTGCGCTGGAGCTTCGCCGCGCTCGCACCATGCGGACTCGTGATCTTCACGTGTGCGGTTGGCGGGGTACGAGTGGCCCCGGTCGCATGGCTGGCGGTGGAACTGGCGGTGCTTGCGCTCATGGCCGGGGCGACCGCACTGCTGCTCTTCGACTACCGGCGGCACCGCTGCGATGGTCTCCACCATCACGGGTCAGCGAAGTCAGTGGGGGTCGGCCGGCACAGCGCTCCACTTGGCCAGTTGGAGATTGGCCACATCGAATGGACCAGTGGCCAATCTTCGAATGGCATTTGGTTGTCACGGCCGTCTCGGCCGGCGCGGATGGGTCAGCCTGGCTTGACCGCCAGCGTCGCAAAATAGTGCGACATGTATTGGGCAGATGCGTTGGATTGGTGCGGTGCTTCTGCGAAGCCGGTGAGGACGAAACCCGCGGCGAGTTGCCCGCCGATCTGGTCGGTGAGGGTGTGACTATATTCAAGAGCGGCATCGGCGCCGAACTTCGTGGCGCGTTCCTCGGCGGAGTACTGCGTGACATCGCTGTAGGGCAGTTCGTGCACAACGACCAGCTCGCCGCGCTCGTCGAGAGCCTCGTGGTCGAACAAGTACACATCAGGGTTGAGGAAGCCCGCGAGCAGAGTTCCGCCCGGTCGCAGGACGCGGAAGCACTCACGCCACACCGGTGCCAAGCCGGGTACAAATAGGTTCGAGACCGGGTGGAACACAACGTCGAATGCTGCGTTGCCGAAGGCGCTGAGGTCGCGCATGTCACCCAGGACGGTGCGCAGCTCGAGTCCGTCGCGCGCCGCCACCATCTGGTCCTGGCCGAGCTGGCGGGGCGAGTTGTCGAACACGGTAACCCGCGCTCCTGCGGCGGCGAGGATCGGACCCTGCTGGCCACCGCCGGAGGCCAGGCACAACACGTCCTTGCCGGTCAGGTCCGTCGGCAGCCAGGAGCGGTCGACTGGCTCACGCCCGATGAGAACAATCGACCAGTCGCCCATGCGGGCGCGCTCGACATCCTCAGAACTCACCGGCCTCGTCCACTCGTTGCCCTCGTGGACATACTTGTCCCAGGCTGCCCGATTATGGTCACCGGGGTCGACGACAATGTCCTGCACGTTTAACTCCCTGCTACAGCCAAGCGGACACCAGCGGTACTGATAGTTCGGTGCCGCCAGCCAACACGATCACGGGTGTGGGCTCAACGAAATTAGCGGGCGTCGAGGTGCCCACGGGCTCGCCGGGTGGTCGCGCAGCGGGTGCGTGAGCGCTGGTTGACGGGGTTGCCGCGGTGATCGGTTCGCCAATCGCCTTGGGCAGGTTGGACAGCTCGTCGAGGAGAGCAGGCCGAGGCCCGCACCCCCTGACGGGTGGAAGCGGCAGAGGTCCCCTGGCCGGGTGGCCGGGGGACCTTCGTGCTGCGGTACCGGAGATGGTCAGTGGCCGGCTGTGAGTTCGCTGCTGAGCTTCCCGTGGAGGCGGGCGCTGGGGGTGTTGAGGCCGGTGATCTCGACAGTCTTGCCGCGCTCGGAGTACTTGGTTTCGATGGCGTCGAGGGCGGCGACGGAGGAGGCGTCCCAGACGTGGGCCGCGCTGAGGTCGATGATGACCTTGTCGGGGTCGCCTTCGTAGTTGAACTGGCCGACGAGGTCGTTGGAAGAGGCGAAGAACAGTTCGCCGGTGACCTGGTAGACGACGGTGGTGCCGTCGGGGTCGAGGACGGCGGTTACCTCGGCGAGGTGGGCCACACGATTGGCGAAGATGACCATGGCGGTGATGGAGCCGACGACGACGCCGATGGCGAGGTTGTGTGTGATGACCACGCAGGCGACGGTGACGAGCATGACGATGATCTCGCCGGCGGGCATCCGCCGAAACGTCTTCGGGGCGATGGAGTGCCAGTCGAAGGTCGCGAACGAGACCATGATCATGACGGCGACGAGTGCGGCCATGGGGATGTCGGAGACCATGGGGCCGAAGGCGATGCACAGCACCATCAGGAAAGCGCCCGCGAGGAAGGTGGAGACGCGGGTGCGGGCGCCGGAGACCTTCACGTTGATCATCGTCTGGCCGATCATGGCGCAGCCGCCCATGCCACCGAAGAAGCCGGTGACGATGTTTGCGATGCCCTGGCCGATGGACTCGCGGGTCTTGTTGGAGTGAGTGTCGGTGATGTCATCGACGAGCTTGGCGGTCATCAGCGATTCCATGAGACCGACCAGGGCCATTGCGAACGCGTAGGGGGCGACCGTCGTCAGCGTGTCCATCGTGAACGGCACGTTTGGCAGGCCGGGCACCGGGAGGGACGAGGGCAGCTCACCCTTGTCGCCGACAGTCGGCACCGCGATGGCCGCGCCGACGGTGATTACGGTCAGGACGACGATGGAGACCAGTGGCGCGGGGATCACGGTGGTGATCTTCGGGAAGAACACCATGAGCGCCAGGCCGGCGGCGATCAGCGGGTAGACGGCCCACGGGACGTCGTGCATCTCGGGGACCTGGGCCAGGAAGATCAGGATGGCGAGCGAGTTGACGAAGCCCACCATCACGGAACGCGGGATGAACCGCATGAGCTTCGCCACCCCCAGTGCACCCAGGGCGACCTGGAAGACGCCGGCCAGGATGACGGCCGCGATCAGATGGCCGAGGCCGTGCTCGCGGTTCAGCGGGGCGATGACGAGGGCGACGGCGCCGGTGGCGGCGGAGATCATCGCTCGCCGGCCGCCGACGATCGAGATGACGACGGCCATCGTGAACGAAGCGAACAGGCCGAGCGCCGGGTCGACACCGGCGATGATCGAGAACGAGATCGCCTCGGGAATCAGGGCCAGGGCGACGACCAGGCCGGCGAGGACCTCGGTGCGCCAGACCTTTGGGTCGGAGATCCAGTCGGGCTTCAGGTCGCGCAGGCGCGCGGCCGGGGACACGGCAGTGGCGGCAGAGGACAAGGGAGACGGAGCCTGTCGTGCTCGGGCACACTCCGTTCGGCAGGGCAGAGTGTGCGGGAGGATACGGAGGGGCCGGGCCGGCACCCCGCGGGCGGCTCCGCGAGATGCGGAACCGGAAGTCGAGAAGGGGATGGAGCGGGCCCGCGCGGCAGCGCGAGCGGGCTCACATCCGGGGGCGAAGCATCACGGCGGGCAGGCGGCGGCGCCGGGCGTCATGGGCTCGCGCACGCTTCTCTCCTGCAAGAATCGGGACTTCGCCGGGGGCACCATCGGCCCCGACACGGCAAGTAGTGAGAGAGCGGAAAGCCGCCCTCATCACCAGCAACTCTACCCTAACGTTAGGGTAGAGATAGGCGGGCCCACCCGGGCCGAGACCGCCGACGACGAGAAGGGCCAGGGGATCAGGGGCGTGGACGGCCAGCACATGCAGATCGGCGAGGTCGCCGCACGGACCGAACTGTCCCTGCGCACGATCCGTCACTACGAGGAGACAGGCCTCGTCGTCCCCTCCGCGCGCTCTCAGGGTGGCTTCCGTCTCTACACCGAGCACGACGTGCAACGGCTCATGGTCATCCGCCGTATGAAGCCGCTCGGCTTCACCCTGGACCAGATGCGTGACCTGCTGGACGCCACCGACCGCCTCGACGCCGACGACGTGCTCGACGCCGGCGAGCGGGAGATGCTCCTGGAGCGGCTCCGCTCCTATCAGCTGGCCGCGGTGGAGCAGGTGGACAAGCTCCGGATCCAGTTGGCCCGAGCCGAGGATTTCGAGGGCACATTGAGGGCGCGGCTGCAGTAGGGAGGGCCGCTCGTAGCGACGGAGCGTAGCTGACCTCTTGCGCCCGGCAGACTGTCAGCCGGCAGGTTGACCGCGACGGGCCGGCGGGCGGCGACGTCAGCGGCCGGGCAGTGCGACCAGGACCACGACCAGGCTCATCGCCTTGTTCAGGATCGCGGCTGAGAGCGCGGCGACCCCGAAGGGGCTGATCACAGCCGTTGCGGCTGACCTCGTAAGGGGGGATCGAGCTCGGCATCCAGGAAGCCCCGGCCGCCGGAGGTGGGGCGGCCGGAGCACGTTCCGCGAGGGCAACGGCGCGTTCGAACCGAGCGGGGTCGATGGATGTGGAGCGCGGTCGGGGCAGGGACTTGTCGGCGAGCAGGCGGGCGATGGCGGTAGACCTTCTGGCGTCACGTGCATGCAACTGACGGACGAAGAGTGGGAGTTCATCGGTCCGTATCTGCCGATCGGCGAGTACGTCCCGTACCCCGAGCGGCTGCGGCAGCAGCTCGAGGGGGTGATCTGGCGGTTCAGGACCGGCGGGCAGTGACGGGACGATGCCGGTTGGGTTCCGTACCCTGGCGTATCCGCCCGATGAGGTCTGCTCACTGCATGCTTCCCTCACAAGGCTGGTTGCACCACCTTTAAGATCGACCGGCCGCAGAACGACAACAGGTGGGAGAGCGTGATGACTGGTCAGGTCGCCGCAGTGAGCCGTAACGAGGTGTACTCGTTCAGTAAGCCCAATCGCGATTCCATCACGCTGCTCACGGGGCTTGGAGTGGAAGGAGACGTTCACGCAGGTGAGACGATCCGCCACCAGTTCCGCATGACCTACGAGCCGGACCTGCCCAACCTGCGCCAGGTCCACCTGATGCACGAGGAACTCTTCGACGAGCTCGCGCTCAAGGGCTTCAAGGTCTCTGCGGGTCAGCTCGGCGAGAACATCACCACGCGCGGGGTGGACCTGTTGGACCTGCCCACCGGCACGCTGCTCCATCTCGGAGAGCAGGCGGTGCTCGAGGTGACGGGACTGCGTAACCCGTGCTCGAAGATCAACGACTTCCACAAGGGGTTGCTCGGTGAGGTCTTCACCATGGACTCCGTGTCCGGCGAGTTCACATTCAAGTGTGGCGTCATGGCTGTGGTCCGCCGTGGAGGGATCGTCCGCCCCGACGATTCCATCCAGGTCGAAACCCCGCCCCTTCCCCACCGCTCGCTGGAACGGGTCTAGGTTCTTGTTCCGTGGTCATCGGCGTGCCCGGACGAGGATGGCGGCGAGCCGGTGAGCGGCGCTTTCGTAGCCTGTGTGTCGTCGTGTGCTGTCTCGCTGCACCTCCTGCCGGGCGACCGGCATGGAGACGACCACCGCACCTGCAGCCGATTTCCCGGCCCGCGTCGCGTCATTCACGCTCCCCGACTCGCATTACCTGGCGCGAGTCAATGTTCTTGTTCGCGTTCAAGCCCAGTGCTCGACTGACGGCATGACAACTCACTCGAACCCGATTTCCCATGACGTGACTACTCGTCGCCCGCGCGACCCCAGCCGCTACTACCAAGTGGGTCCGACACCGTTCTACGCCACGCGTTATGACCAGCGCTTCTCGTACGGCCTGTACGTGCCCACCGGGTACGCCCGTCAGGCGGAAGAGCCCTTGCCACTGGTTGTCGTGATGCACGGCACGGGCCGCGCGGCCGAGGCCTACCGCGATGCCTTCGCGGAATTCGCCGAGCAGTATCGGTGCCTGATCGTGGCACCGCTCTTTCCGGCCGGTATCGGCGACCCGGGCGACCTGCACAACTTCAAGTTCATCGAATACGAAGGCATCCGTTTCGACGACATCCTGTTGAGCATTCTCGACGAGGTACAGGAGCGCTACCACGTCGCAGCCGACCGCTTCAGCCTCTTCGGCTTCTCCGGCGGCGGCCAGTTCGCACACCGCTTCTTCTATCTCCACCCCGATCGGCTGACCGCGGTGTCCATCGGCGCGCCGGGCCGGATCACCATGCTCGACCCGCAGCAACGGTGGTGGCTGGGCACGGCCGACTTCGAGGAGCGCTTCGGCCGCAGCATCGACCTCGAAGCCATGCGCCGTGTACGGGTGCAGCTGGTCGTCGGTGCCCAGGACACCGAAACCTGGGAGATCAACAACCGGGGCGGGTCCAACTGGATGGACGGCGCCGACGCGATCGGCCGCACCCGCGTCGAGCGGCTGCAGGCACTGAGCAAGAACCTGGACGAGCTGGGTGTCGCCAACCGCCTCGACCTCGTCCCCGGAGTGGCGCACCGCGGCCTGCTGGTGATCCCAGCCGTGCAGGACTTTCTGGCATCGGTCCTCACAGAGCAGCGGGCCACCGCCGGCTGAGGTCTGTCCCGTAGTCCCTGGCGGCGCACGACGACAGCTACGGCACCCTGCTGCGTTGTCGGAACGCCCGAATAGGCCCAGTATGGGGACGGTCCTCCGTCTTGCGATGCACCGCATCCGACGCCGCGCGCTGTTCCGCCAGGGACGACGGGACAGCCGTCAGGCGCCGCACGCAGGCGGGCAGCGGCCACTCGCCGTCTGCCCGCGAGGTCAGCGACGGAAGTACGCCAACAGCTCGGCGCCCAGACCTGCAATCGCATCGGTGTCGAGCTGGTAGTACACCAACGAGCCACGCCGCGTGGCCGTAACGAGCCCTGCCTCCCGCAGACGCCGAAGGTGACGCGATGCCTGCGGAGGCGTCATGTTCATGGACCGGGCCAGCTCAACGGTGGGCACCGGACGCCGCAGCATCGCCCGACACATCCGCAGACGAGTCGCATCCTGCAACGCCGCCAGCCGAAGACGCAGCATCTCCAGAGGCACAACATCTCCCGCCTGTGCCACTGACGCCGGATACTGCACCACCACCGGCAAGCCCGTGTAGTGCTTCACCACCAGGTGTGGTGATACCTGGACCGACGGCACAAGCACGCACGGCCGGTCCTGCAGCCGCACCGTGGCGTGGTAGAGCTTGTCGAACTCCAACCGCATCGGTTCGCTCAGCAACCGTGCACCCGGCAGACCGTCGAGCGCCGAGACCCCCCGGCGGCCCAGCTGGTGCTGCATGCGCTGTGCCTCCAAGCGCAGTTGCGCACACTGCGCATCCCACCGCTCGCCCACGAGGGCCTGAGCGGTTATGGACAGCAGCTCAAGGACGGCTTCGCGGACCTGCTGGGGGTCACGCAGCAATGCCTCGCCGAGCGCCAACCGATTCTCGGAGATCGGACGCAGCCGCGCCAGGAATTCCGAGCGTGCAGAGGCGCTGACGCGCGGATCCTGAGGGTCGGGCGCATTGGTGCCCAGCAATGCCTGCGCCGTCATCGCGCAGAAGAGCTCGACCGGGAGCGTCGCGATCACTGCGCGCTCTTCCTCGAGTGTGACGGCCTGCAGATCCAGGGGCAGCAGGTAGCGGGCGCGGAACGGCCCGAACAACGGGGCCAGCTCGGTCACCAGCACATGGTGGGGCTTGTTGTGCATTCCGGCCGGCCATGCGGCGTGATGCAGCGGTTCGGCCATCGCGTGGATAGAGGCTGTGACCTCGGCCAGCGGAGAGAACCTGGTCACGACAGATGAGGCAGGCGTACCTCCCAGCAGAATAGTCACCGACACACCGGAAGCTTACAAGTGAGGGTCAGACACCTCACCAGGTGATTACCGCTGTGCGATCAATCTGCTTGTTGCGGGTCTCAGCCGCTGGCACGGTAGCGACACCCTGCGGCCGGGACTGCGGGGCCCCACCCCTCATCCACGGCAGCAGTACCCCCACGGCCAGGCACAGGTCTCTGCAGGGTGCCCACCCGGCCAGACGCCACCCCCTCAATGACGAGAAGAGCAACGATGTGTCCCGACCGAAATGCCGCGCCCGCGGCATGCCCATCACGACGCTCCATTGTGAGGGCCGCCACCAGCCTCGGCCTGGCGGCCACCGCAGGAGGACTGCTCACCGGCTGCAGCGATGGCAATGCCGACGTCCCCGGCAAACAACCACCGTCGTACTACCCAACTGCCTACGACAAGATCATCGAGGCCTCGCGCCGCGAGCGGAAGCTGCTCATCTACTCACAGACGTCGCAGACCATCTGGCAGGCGATCTTTGACGCGTTCTCGGCCCGCTACCCCTGGGTCGGCGACGTCCGCGCCACCAACTTCAGCAGCTCCGCCGTCTACGAGCGCTACTACAGCGAGGCTGCGGCCGGCACCTCCCCCGCCGACCTGCTCGTCTCCAGCACCCCCGGCAACTGGGCGGACTACGCAAAACGCAACATCGCTGCTCACTACACCTCCGCAGAGAAGGAGAAACTTGCCGCCCCCGGCGAAATCCTCCCCGGTGTCTGGGCGTTCTCCCTGGACCCCGTCGTGGTCCTCTACAACCGCAAGACCGTCCGAGAGAGCGAATACCCCACCGGCATCCAGTCCCTGGCCGACATCGCCGAGGCCCGTCCCTCCCGCTTCCGCGGCAAGATCGGCACGACCAACCCCAGCAACTCCTACGGGTTCGGTGTCAACTACACCTACACCGATGGCGTCCGGGACGGATGGCGCACCTTCAACCGCGTCCTGCCGTTCGCACACATCGAGCACTCTTCAGGAACCCTCGTCGAGAAGGTCGCCTCCGGCGAATACGACTACGCCATCAATATCAGCGGCGCCACCGCCCGAAGCCTGGCCAACGGCAGTGGCGGACTCCTCGCCTGGTCGTACTACGACGAAGGCACAGTCACCGTTCCCAGGGCCGCATCGATCGTGAAGACAGCCCCCCACCCGGCGACCGCCCGCCTCTTCCTCGACTTCCTGCTGTCCGAAGACGGCCAACTCGCCGCAGGCGAAGGAGGGCTCACCCCCTACCGCCCCGGCATCCGCGGGGACGGCTACGACACCTTCCAGGACATCCAGCGAAAGCTCGGCGACGACCAGGTGCACCTCTGCAGCTACCAGTACGTCTCCGAACAGGCCCAAGCCGCCTACGTGCAGCGATGGGAGAAGGCGCAGCACTAGCCCGCCCCACCCGAGCCAGCCGCCCCGTCCCCCGATCCCCGGAGCGTTTCATGTCCGCGCCGCCCCGAACCACCATCCGCCCCACCCCAACAACAGAGCCCTTGGGAGCCCCCCGGTACCGGCAGCAGGCCCAGCGAGAGATCACCGTTTACTGGGTCACGTTCCTGCTCACCCTCGTCCTGGTCCTCGCACCGCTGGTCCCGATCCTCTACCAGTCCGTGCGCAATCAGCCGCTCTACAAAGCCGGCGGCGTCTTCACCCTGTCCAACTACACGTCGCTCTTCTCCCAGGCCGACTTCGCCTCCATCGCGCTCAACACGGTCATCTTCGCCGCCCTCACCACCGTGTTCGCCCTCGCCATCGCGGTACCCATCGCAATCCCCACCGAACGCACCCGGATCCCGGGTGCACGACTCCTCGCCCAACTGCTGCGCTGGCCCATCTACATCTCGCCCCTGATGCTGGCCTTCGGGTGGATCACGGTCTACGGACCGGCAGGTTTCGTTTCCGGACTCGTGCGTGAGGTAGCCGGCTACGTCCCTTGGAACCTGTACAGCCTCCCCGGCATGGCTCTCATCGAGGCGGTAGCCCAAGCACCCATCGCCTATCTCTTCTGCGCCAATGCCCTTGCGTCGTCCGACTCGTCCCTCGAGAACGCCGCCCGTGTCGTTGGCGCCGGCCCCCTGCGTGTCCTGAGCTCGGTGGTGCTGCCCATGCTGCGCCCGCCGATCCTCTACGCGGCCCTTCTGATCTTCGGTACCGCGGTGGAGACACTCTCGATCCCCCTTGTCCTCGGGGAACGCACCGGAATCACACTGTTCTCAAACTTCCTCTACGAAGAGGGGATCGACTCGGTCAATCCGGACTACGGACTGCTCGGTGCGGCGTCCATGATGATCCTCGTCCTCACCATCACTCTCGTGTTCGTCCAAAGCCGTCTCCTCAAGCACGCGCAGCGCTTCGTGTCCGTGCGCGGCAAGGCCAACCGCTCCAGCCTCCTGGACATTGGCCGATGGAAATGGGTCGGCTTCGGATTCGTCACCCTGTACATCGCCTTCGGTGCGCTGCTGCCCCTCATCGCGCTGATCCTGCGGGCCTTCACTTCCATGCTCACCCCCTTGGTGAACCCTTTCAGCCTGTTCACCCTGGACAACTTCCGGTTGATCTTCGACTACGCCCCGTACGCGGAGTCCATCACCAACAGCCTCATCGTGGCCTTCGTAGGCGCAGCCGCCACCACCCTTTTGGGGACCGCTGCCGTGCTCGTCGCACGACGTTCCCGGTTCCGCTTCGGCAGACTGCTGGAAACCGCAGCGCAAGCCCCGCACGCGCTCCCGGGCCTCATCATCGGTGTCGGCTTCTTCTGGGCTTTCGCCTGGACTCCCGGACTCGGAGGCATCCAGGGCACTCTTATCGCACTCGTCATCGCCTTCGGCGTCCGAGCTCTGCCCTCTGCGTACAGCGCCGTGTCGCCCTCCCTGATGCAGCTGGGCAGGGAACTCGACAATGCCGCGAGGGTCGCGGGCGCCGACTGGTGGCGCACCGTCACGCGGGTCCTGCTGCGGCTGCTGCTGCCGTCCATGCTTGCCGCATTCGTACTCATCTGGACCACCATGGTGCGGGAGTACGCCCCCGCCATGTTCCTGGCCGGAGCTGAATCACAGGTCATCGGAACGACCGCTCTCGACCTGTGGACCCAGGGCGAAACCGGGCCGGTCGCAGCCCTCGCCACCCTGCAGATAGTACTCACTGCCGTAGTCGCCGGTCTCGCCGGCCTCATGCTGAAGGAGAAGAACCGTGCCTGAGCTGGTAGTTAGCAACCTCGAGAAGTCTTTTGGCGGGGTCTCGGTCCTGCAAGACGTCAATTTCACCGTCAAGGACGGAGAGTTCTTCACCCTGCTGGGACCATCCGGCTGCGGCAAGTCCACCACCCTGTCGTGCATCGCCGGCCTGGACAATCCCGACAGCGGACGCATCGAAGTCGGCGACCGCGTCTTCTTCGACCACACCTCATCGGTCGCCCTCCCACCAGAGCAGCGCAACCTCGGTCTGGTCTTCCAGTCGTACGCCCTGTGGCCTCACATGACCATCGCCGACAACCTCGCGATGCCGCTCAAGCTGCGCAAGATACCCAAGAGCGAACAGCGCCGCCTCATCGACGACGCACTGACCAAGGTCGACATCGCCCACCTGCGCGACCGCTACCCGCATCAGCTTTCCGGCGGCCAGCAACAGCGCGTAGCGCTGGCGCGCGGCATCGTGTACGCCCCCGAGGTCCTGCTGCTCGACGAGCCGTTGTCCAACCTGGACGCGCGCATGCGCGACAGCGCCCGGACCTGGCTGAAGATGCTGCAGCAGGAAGTCGGGGTGACCACCGTCTACGTCACTCACGATCAGGTGGAAGCGATGTCGCTCTCCGACCGTATCGCCGTGTTCATGAACGGCAGGCTGCAACAGGTCGGCACGCCCACCGAGATCTACCGGACTCCCGCCACGCCAGAGGTTGCCGGCTTCATCGGGCGCTGCAATCTGGTGTCCGGAAAAGTCGAGGAAGAGACTCACGACGGGTACCACCTGCGCGTCCGTCTGAAGGACACAGACCAGGAGCTGCGCGTGAAGCGGACCCCCAACATTTCACCCGGACAGCATGTGACCATTGGTCTGCGGTCGGAGAACATCGAGCTCTCAGAGTTGGGCGCACACGACGACGGCACCGTGAACGTACTGCACGCCACGGTGACTCAGCGCTCGTACACCGGAGCCCGCTATGAATACCTGCTGGCAGCAGATGGACTGTCGCTGTTCGCCGAAGCAGCGTCTTGCCACGACAAGCCGACGCTGAACGCAATAATCAGGCCGGATGACTGTCTGGTGTACCCCGCGCACTGACTGCTGGGCCCGCTGGTCGGGTGTGGCTGGTTCGGCACCGGCCTCAGTGGCCGGTTCGGCCGATCGCACCCAGCAGCATCCCCAGGGCCGCCGGGGTCTATGTTGCTGGACGCCGAGCTGAGCACGTTCATCCGTACCTGCCTGAGCACTCCAACAACGAGTGCGCGGACACAGGAGGTCCAATGATGACCGACACCACAGGCGACAAGGGAGGGTGTGGTGGAAGAGGTGCGCGACTACCTGCTCACGCAGCTCAACCCGGCTCTGCGTGGGCCGGGAATGCATGGCGGCGCGTTCCAGTCGTGGATCACGTCCCGGACCCTGTCCGGGCCGGTGAACGTCACCGGAAAGAGAGGAGAATAGCCTCTTACCACCGTTGACCGGTCGGCCAGCCATGAGTTCCGCCTGCGAACGGGCCGGTCAGCGGTGCTGCTTACCCGTTGAGGTGGCGTCAGAGCTCCAGGGGCCCGTAGGTGCCCGCGTGGAAGGTGAAGACGGTCGGCTCGGCATCGAACTCCTCGCGGAAGTGCCCGCCGTAGCCGGGCTCTTCGACGTGAGGTGCGAGCAGGTCCAGGATGGGGACGAGGTCACCCATCATGTCGTCGAGCCAGAGGTTACGGCTGAACAACCCCCAGACGTGGCGCTCACCGCCGGCCGTGAAGCCCCAGGACTGGCGTCGTAGGGACGCGAGGTCACCTCCGGGCAGGCGGCTGTCCGGATCCGGGGAGAGCAGCGGATACGCGTGCTCCTCCCCGTCGAGCCCTGCCGGGCGTTCAGGGGTCAGGCCGAGGTGTCATCGCAGGGCGTCCAGGACCGCGTCGGGCGTGTCGTCGTGGAGGAGGCAGGCGAAGACGACTTCGTAGTGGAGGCTCACGGAGCCGTACTCTGCCCGACACGACCGACAGGTCCGGAGTGTTGCCTCAAGTCTCGACGATCTGACTGGCGCCGCTACGGCCATCCTCTGGCCAACAGGGGTGGCGTACCTGTCCTGGAAGGTCGTAACCGCAGGTCAGTGCGCCTGCCGCAGCACAGGAGCGGATGGTCTTGAAAACCGTCTTGGCGCGAGCCACCGTGGTTTCGTATTTCGCTGACGTATTGATCGAAGGGCTGATCGATTGGGTCCCGATCGATCAGCTCATCTGGGCAGTGCGGGAAGGGGTGAAGGGTCGCCCGTGGAATGAATTCTTCGCCGAGCCGCTGCACTTCTTGCCCGAAAGTGGCCTGATCCACATCGGTGAACTTGCCGCAGAGGGATTCTTGCCGTGGGGGAGGAGGCTGGCGAATTTGTCCAATTGGTCATCGATGACCTTGAGCGCCTTCCTGGGAACCCAAGCTGGGCAGTCGCGCCTGGATCGCCAATACGAAAGCGGGCAATGAAGTCGCACGGTCGCTGATCGACTGCCAGCGCCAGCCTTCGCTCAGGTTTGTGGCTCAGAGGTTGTCTCACGTGGCAGGCTTCGCAAGCTTCTTGTAGCAGGTCAGGGCGGTGGCCATGGCCAGGCCTCGGCTCTGCCAGTCGTTGCGGACCATGGACGGGATCTTGAGACCACGAGCAGCCCATGGCAGGCTCATGCCGCATGATCGATGAATTCGCGAAAGACAACCTGCACGGGAGACTGCGGCGGGACCGCAAGGCGCTGCTCTGGAAACTCGACGGCTTGTCCGAATACGACGCCCGCCGAGCTTTGACAGCGACCGGGACCAACCTCCTCGGCCTGGTCAAACACGTGGCCACCGTCGAGGCCAGGTACTTCGGCGAGGTCTTCGACCGCCCTTCCCCGGAACCGCTGCCCCGGTGGCAGGACTCCAACGGCAGCGATCTGTGGGCGACCGAGGACGAGACCCACGATCAGATCATCGGGTTCTACCGGCGCACGTGGGAACACTCGGACGCGACGATCAACGAGCTTCCCCTCGACGCCCCCGGCCACGTGCCGTGGTGGCCGGAGCCTTATGCCGACACGAACCTGTTCGCCATCATGGTCCATGTCCTCGGCGAGTCCATCCGGCATGCCGGGCACGCCGATATCCTGCGCGAGGGCCTCGACGGCCGGACCGGGTTGCGCGCCGAACACGAGAAGCAGATCGACGAGGAAGCCCGTGCAGCCTACTGCGCGAAGATCGAGCAGGCCGCCAGGTCGGCCGCACCAATCAAGGCTTGACAAAACGTACTTCTCCGCCGAACACCTGGCCTGGCTGCGCGAGCGCGGGCTCGTCGCGCGCATCGCGCGGCCCGGCATCGAGTCCGGCGAACGCCTCGGTCGGCACCGCTGGAAGATCGAGCGGTCGATCGCCTGGCTCTTCGGCTACCGCCGCCCCACCGTCCGATACGAACGAAAGGGCTCGCACTTCCTCGCCCTCCTCAGCCTGGCCGCCGCCCTGACCTGCTACAAGAAGCTCACGAAACTTGCCGGGTGAGACACCCTCTTACTCACGTCAACGCGTCGCAACGCGCGATCTCGGGTGATCGCAACGGCCAGGTCACGGGTGTGTTTCCCCTGTCCAGCTGCGCCGGCCTGCGGTCCACCCAAGGGCTGTCCCGTCCGCTTCTCGACATCATCGGATGGACAGCGGACGAGATCGACACCTGCGTCGCCCTGCCCACGGAGCTCGGGCAGTTCGGCGCAGGGGAAGCGGGAGATGTACGACTGCGCATCGGCTTCTGCCGCCGCTGGAACTGGTGCGGCGACACTCCATGACCGGGGCGTCGGCGGTGAGCGTGGGAGCCCCTGAGCTGTCCGGCGGCGGGCGGGCTGTCTCGGTGCGGGCGTCCTCGCCCGGGAGGCGGCCGGATCCGAGCCGCGGCCCGCCCCGTCGTGCACGCAGTTGCAGCGGAGCGCGCGCTCGCGATGTTCATTTATGAGCGCAAGAAGCATTTTGCAAACATCTATTGACATGCGGATGTTGCGCCGGTCACAGTCATCCCGCCAGTGATCCCGACCACGTCGAATCTGGAGTCCTTCATGTCTGAAGTCCCCGCAGTCTCGCGGCGATCGGTTATCGGAGGGGCGGTGGCCACGGGCGCGGTCGCCATCGGCTTGGGAGCCGCCGGGTCCGCCCCCGCGCTCGCCGCGCCGGGCGCTTCCGGAGCGGTCACGGCCTCCGAGCCGCGCCGCATCGCCGGCCAGACCTCCATGATCAACGTGCCGTACAAGGTGCACCAGACCGTCCGGGTCGCTGTCATCGGCCTCGGCAACCGCGGCAACGGCATGACCACGGGCTGGGCCGCCGTGCCCGGCTGTCAGGTCACCGCCGTCTGCGACATCCGCCCGGACCGCGCCAAGCGCGTCGCTGACAACCTGGTCAAGGCGGGCAAGCCGCGCCCCGCCGAGTTCGGCGGCTCCGCCGACTCGTACGCCGAGATGCTCAAGCGGGACGACATCGACCTCGTCTACATCGCCACGCCCTGGGAGTTCCACTACCCGCAGGGCAAGGCCGCGCTGCTGGCCGGCAAGCACGTCATCGTCGAACTCCCCATCGCCACCCAGCTCGAGGAGCTGTGGGACCTGGTCGACACCTGCGAGCAGACCCGACGGCACCTGATGCTCGCCGAGAACTGCTCGTACGGCCGCAACGAGCTGGCCATGCTCAAGATGGCGCACGAAGGCGTGTTCGGCGACGTCACGAACGGCCACGGCGGTTACCTGCACGACCTGCGTGCGCTGCTGTTCTCGGACACGTACTACACGGACTCCTGGCGCCGCCTGTGGCACACCCGCAGCACCGCCTCCTTCTACTCGATGCACGGTCTGGGCCCGATCGCCGCGGCGATGGACATCAACCGCGGCGACCGGATGACCACGCTGCGCGCCACCGCGACCGCCCCGAAGGGCCTCGCCGACTACCGCGAGCGCTTCGTCCCCAAGGGCCACCCGTCGTGGAACGAGACCTACATCAACGGCGACCTCGTCACCTGCATGATCGAGACCGCCAACGGCCGGACGATCCGCGCCGAGCACAATGTGAGCGAGCCCCGCCCGTACAGCCGCATCAACAGCCTCGCCGGCAGCCGCGGCATCTTCGAGGACTACGCCGGAAACTCCTCCACCGGCGCCCGGGTCTACTTCGAGCCCGACCACGGCGACGACGCCTGGCGGGACTTCGGGTCGTACCGCAAGGAGTTCGACCACTGGCTCTGGAAGAAGATCGGCGACGACGCCGCGAACAACGGCGGCCATGGCGGCATGGACTACGTCCTGCAGTGGCGCACCGTGCAGCTGATGCGCGCCGGCCTCGTGCCCGACATCGACGTGTACGACTCGGCGGCCTGGTGCGCGTCGGTGCCGCTGAGCGTCATGTCCCTGGAGAAGAAGGGCAAGCCGGTAGCGATCCCGGACTTCACCCGGGGCTCGTGGGTGAACCTCCGTGTCGGCCTCGACTCGCGCATGACCGAGATGCCGCCCGTGTGATTCCGGTCCATGTCCAGCCCTTTCCGCTGAACCCTGGCCGAGCACTGCCCGAACCGTGAGAGAAGGAGCGAGCATTCATGTCCGTACTTGTGACCGCAGCCCGAAGAGCCGCGGCGGCCCTGGCGGTGGGGGCGGTGGCGTTCACCTCCGCCCCCGCGAGCGCCGCGTCGCAGGACGCGACCTCGTCCGAGGCACGCACCCAGGTGACGATCGCCCCCATCGACCTGAACGGCCCTGCCATCTCGGAGGTGAAGGTCACCGTCACCAATGAGGGACCCGATCGCCTGCGCCGGCTCAAGGTCACCTTCAACGGCCCCGTCGGCTGGGCCGTGCAGCCCGCGGTACGCAGCGTCGACGGTTCGTACCAGCCGGGTGCTGCAGCCACGGCGGAGTTCCGGATCCAGGTGCCCGAACAGCGCGCGGGCTTCACCATGCGCACGTTCACGGCCAGCGCCACCTACGAGGGAGGCGACGGCCGGGGCACCGCCACGGGCACGCGGGTCGAGCGGTCCGGCCCTGTGCTGGACCGCCTCTCCGACGCGTACAACAACGTCGCCATCACCGACGAGAACAACACCAAGGCCGGTAACTACGACGGCGAGGGCAACAGCTTCTCCGCACAGAAGCTCGCCGCGGTCGGGCTGACGCCCGGAGCGTCCGTCACCGCCCTCGGCGCCCAGCTGACTTGGCCTGCCGCGACCCCCGGCACGAAGAACAACGTGTCGAGCACCGGACAGGGCGTGAAGGTCGCAGGCAAGGGCAGCAAACTGGTCTTCCTCGGCTCCGGCGTCGGCAACGGGGCCACCGGCACGGCGACGGTGATCTACGCCGACGGGTCGAGCACGACCGGGTCGATCGGCTTCCCCAACTGGTCGTTCCAGGACGCCACAGCGCACGGTGCGACGCTCGTGAAGTCGTCGGACGGCCGCAACCGTCCGGACGGGTACGGCAACGCGGGCATCGACTACCGGATCTTCGCCCACTCCATCGCACTGGACCCGGCCAAGCAGGTCGAACTCGTGGTGCTTCCGGCCAATGCCGGCATCCACCTCTTCGACATCGCTGTGGCTCCGTAACACCTCTCGGACACCACGGGCGCCGGCCGGCGGACGACACATCCTTCGCCGGCCGGCGCGGTTGATGAAACATCCCCGTGCCGATAAGGGGCACGCCGTGGATGGACCTGCCCGAGCACTTCGGCTCGTGGAAGGGCGCCCACAACCGGCTGCGGAAGTGGGCCGCCGACGGCACCTGGGAGAAGGTCTTCCCCGCTCTGCTCGCCCAGGCCGACGCCGAAGGCGACCTCGACTGGGTCGTCGCGGTCGACTCCACCATCGTCCGAGCCCACCAGCACGCCGCCGGGGCCCGTCAAAAGGGGCCCCGGTCGGCGAGCCGGACCATCATGCCCTCGGACGCTCCCGCGGCGGACTGACCACCAAGATCCACCTCGCCGCCGACAGCCGTTGCCGCCCTCTCGCCCTGGTCCTCACACCCGGCCAGGCCGGTGACGCACCCGCATTCACCCAGGTCATGGCCCGCCTGCGGGTGCCCCGGTGGACCGGCAGGCCCAGGACGACGCCAGAGATGGTCCTGGCCGACAAGACATCCCACGCTGATAAGCGTCAAGCCGCCGCTGAAGTTAGGTCAGGTGCTGGCTGTGGGAAAGCGGCTGCTTCGTCGTAGGTGTGGCCGTTCTGGAGGCAGTGGAACAGCATGCCCATGAAGCGATTGAAGAGATTCCGCTGTGCAGCGACGTGTCGGTCGCCCGCTGCTCGTCGGCGGTCGTAGTGGGATCTGGCGCCTGGTGACCTGGTCAGAGAGACGAAGGCCCAGACGTAGCCGACGGCGGCCAGTCGCTGGTTCTTGACCTTCCGACTCATGACCTTGCAGCTCTTGCCGCTGGCTCTGGTGACTGGAGCGCTTCCCGCGTATGCCTTCAAGGATCCGGCGTTGGCGAATCGGGCTCGGTCATCGCCGATCTCCGCCAGGGCGGCCTGGCCACCCGATACGACAAGACCGCCACCATCTACCTGGCCGGACTCCACGTCGCCGCCATCTTCATCTGGTCAGCGAGATGATTCCCAAGGGGCGTCCAGCGGCGATGCGCGGTCGCAGTGTCCTGCTCAGTCGTCGAACCACACGACGAGGCGCACGTTGTCGTCACCGTGCTGTTCGGCGAGTTCCTTCATGGCTTCCCAGACGGGTTGCCACTCGCCGGCTTCGGTGACGGCATCTCTGCGGCGGATGGTGACTGATCTGTAGAGCGTGTCCCCGACGAGCCACTCACTTCCTTCGGGCCACTCCCGCGCCTCGCCCGCTTTGAGACCGACAGCCTCGGCGAATGCGGGACTCCAGGAGGACTTGCCCGTCCTCCTGAGCCCGCTCGAAGTCTGGCGGTATTCGTGAAGCCGGCTGTCGGGCTTCTCTGCGGGCTCGTCCCAGTCGACGGCCTTCACCTCGGCCCACGTGATCCACGTGGTGCTGTGAAAGCCGTCTTCGCCGTACCACTCGGTCAGCTGGGCGAACCGCGCACTCACGGTGGCCGAGGCATCGGCGGGAAACCCCCTGCCTGCGGCCAAGGGACGAAAGTTCGCGTAGTTGCGGACCCCGAAGAGACAACCGAACGCGTCGTAGTTTCGGACATCGTTGAGGGAGCTGAGGTGGTGTGCGGAGTACCAGATCGGCTCCTGATCGTCTTGCGGCGCCCGATACTCGAGGAAGCCGCTTATGTCTGTACCCATGCCAGGCATTCTCCCGACGCCGTCAAATGATTTCGTCTGCACCGGATCGATGACCTGCGCATACCTGAGCTGCCTGGCCAGGAGGTTCTGTGGTGAGGGTCAGCGCCCAGACGTGGCCTTCCGGTCAAAGCACGGACCGCAGTTCTGACCGTAGTCCGGTGTACACGGATGTGACCGGTACCGACGGTAGGTGATCCGAAGGAAACGGCCTAGTGGTGTAGACCCTTGTGCCGTGGGGGTGGCGCTGCCAGGATCAGCCGAGCTGGAGACTCGTCCTGAGACATCTGAGACAGGAGTGTCCGTATGCCTTCTTTTCCCCTGCTGTCCCGCCGCCGCTTCCTCGGAGCCGCCGGCGCGATCGGGGCCGCTGCCGCCTTCGCGGGGCCCGGTGTCGCTCAGGCTGCAGGGAGTGACGTCAGACCCATCGGTTGGCAGAACCTGGGGACGTATCCGGGGGCGGACGCAGCCGGGAAGCGGGTGAAGGCGATCCTTGCCGGGAGTTCCCGCTACTTGATCGGGCCCTGGTACGCAGGGACGTACACGCGGTATCTCCCTGACGGATACATCGATCTCAAGGGCACCGATGAGCGGGCCGTCCGCCTGCCCGCCATGGCCGCCGTGGCGACCGCCACCGCGCTGATCACCCGCACCTACGACGAGCGGACGCTGTCCAGCGCCAACGCCACCATCCGGACCCGGAACCTGATCCGCACCCTCGCCGCCCGGCACCGGGCGAACAACACCGACACCGCGACCCGATGGGGCGGCGACTGGCAGACCGCACTGTGGGCGTACTACGCCGCGCTGGCCGGGTGGCTGCTGTGGGATGAACTCGACGCCACCGAGCGGGATCACCTGGCTGCCATGCTCGTCTGGGAAGCCGACCGGCTGACCACAGGAAACGACATCTACCTCGTCGGCACCAGCGGCTACCAGCTCTACATGACTCGCACCGACGGCACCGTCGTCTCTCCCGGCGACAGCAAGGCCGAAGAGGACAACTGGAGCGCGGCCGCGCTCTCCCTGGCCGCGGTGATGATGCCGGATCACCCCAACGCCGCCCGCTGGACGCGCCGCAACGTCGAGCTTCTGCTGGCCGCAGCGGCCTGCCCCGCGGACCTCACGAGCGACGAGACGATCAACGGCATCCAGCTGTCGAGCTGGCTGCAGGGCACGAACATCGCCGACGACGGCACCCTGCAGAACCACGCACGACTGCATCCGCTGTACATGGTGGCCTTCGACCAGAGCCTCTACCAGGGCTTCGTGTTCGGCCTGGCGAACCAGGCCGCACCGCGCGCCGCGCTGCACAACATCGACCGGACGTACGCGGCCCTGGTGGACAAGCCGTTCCCGCTCCCCGACGGGGGCACCAGCCCCATCTACCGCGCGAACTCGGCGGAGATCTACTACCCCGAGGGCAATGACTGGGGCACCCATTTCCCCTTCTACTTCGGCAATTTCGACCTGCTGGTCACTCTCACCGGCCAGGACACCGGTATCCACCCCGCCGCCGCCAAGTGGGAACGGCTGCACAACGAGAATCAGTTGGCCCTCATGTCTCGCTTCACGGACGGTCGCACGTACGGCGCCTCCGCGGAGAACACCTACTACGGCCGCGAGCATCGCATTGGCGCCATGGCCGGCCAGGCGTACCTCACCCTGTTCCTCGCCCGCAATACGACGGGCAACCGGCTGCGCTGGAGGTGACAGGAGAACGCCTGTGCCCGACCAGGTCGAGGAAGACCGCCTCGGACCCAGCGTCCCGATCCGCCTTCACTCGCATTGCCCGGTCCCCGCGCCCGGCTGCACCACCATCGTTCGCCGGCCTCAGCCAAGCCGTATCCTCTGGGAGCCACGGTGATGTTGGGGATTCCTGCCACGAACGGGCACCGGTACGCCAACGGTTGATGGGCTTCCCGGCGACCGCGCCGGCGTCCGGTGCGCGGCCGATCATGCGGGCGGCGAGTGCGGGCTTTGCGGCGAAGCCCACGCCATCGGGTATCCCGGCAGCCTGGCAGCGGGCCGTGTCCTGGGGCCGGGAGCGCGGGACATACAGAGTTCCCGGTCGATCGCGGCGTGTCCGCGCACGGGGAGCAGACGAGGTGGACGGCGACCCGGAGGCTGTTCACGATGGTGATCTTGATCCGGCGGATCTCCGAGCGGCGGTGACCGATGCCCCGGGTGTGTCCTTGGAGCGGAATGTGCACTGACCTACGCCTTCGGCGATGGGCGAGCAGGTCGGCAAAGAGCCGAGACACCGCCTTCCGGCCAGCCGCCACATCGAATCCTCCCTCCCCTGCTCGAACAACCCTGTCGAACGGCGCTGTCAGTGGCGCGCGGTAGCTTCGGGATTGTTCGAGATCACGGGGTGAGAGGGGTGAATTCGTGGGTGTCAGGCATGCGTTGAGCGTCGTCCTGGTCGACGTCAACGACGAGGTGGTGATGGCCTGGCGGTCCGCGTTCGCGGACACGCCGGAGGTCGAGATCAAGCGGGGTTCCCTTCTCGATGTGGACGCCGACGCCTGGGTCTCGCCCACCAACGAGCGTGGCCGGATGGACGGTGGGGTCGACGCCGTGGTCAAGCGGTACCTCGGTGCGGGCATCCAGGTGCGGGTGCAGCGGGCGATCCGCGACCGGTTCGGCGGACGGCTGCCGGTGGGCAGCGCGGTGTGCGTCCCGTCCGGGGCGGACGTACCCCGGTACCTGATCTCGACGCCCACCATGCGCCAGTCGTCGCAGAATGTCAGCGCCACGATGAACGTGGCCCTGGCCTGCGCGGCCGCCTTTCAGGCGGTGCATCTACAGAACCGGGCGAAGCCGGGCAGCATCCGGTCGGTGGCGCTCGTGGGGATGGGCGCGCAGACCGGGCAGGTGCCCGCGAAGGTGTGCGCCAACCTGATGTGGACGGGCTACACCCTCTTCCACGACCACGGTTTCGCGGACTACGACGAGTTGCGGTCCGCCGTACTGGCGCAGCTCGACGACATCGAGGGAGCGGGGTCCGCACGGCGGGTCCGGATCAACGTGCCACAGCGGCCTTCCTTTCGTCACTGACCCGAAGACCTCGCAGGCCGGTGCCGCCCAGGCCGCGGACACCGGCGACGACCCTGCCGCATCTGTTCAGCATGCCGGGGCGCCCGTGGAGGCGTCCGGTTCGAGTATCGGGAGTTCCACCCTCGTGAGTGATGTCGACGTGACGGCCGCGGGCGATGCCGGTTCCCCGGCCGGGGATCCGCTGGGACTGGCCGGCCTGTTCACCGGCGGCGGCGAGCCGTGGCTGCCGCTGCTCGGACCGGTGATCGAGGCGCAGCCGGGAGCCGCCGACTTCATCGGCCCGAAGCGCAGTCCGGAGGTCGTTCCGGTGCGCGAGCTGACGTTCCAGGCGTTGAAGCCGCATCCGCCGGAGAAGTGGAAGGTGGTCGTCTTCGGACAGAACCCCTATCCGCGGGCGGAGAGCGCGACCGGCATCGCGATGTTCGACAACACTTTTAACGACTGGAAGGACAGCCAGTTCGGCCGGGTCGTCAGCATCCGCTGCCTCATCAAGGCGGCCGCGATGTGGAAGTACGGCATCGTCAAGAAGACCCCGATCGCCGACGTCCGCGCCCTGCTGAAGAAGGAGGACACGGTTCAGCCGCCCGAGTGGTTCCAGGCGATGCTCACCCAGGGTGTGCTGCTGCTGAACGCGTCCCTCACGGCGAGCGCGGACGGGGCGATGGCGACCGATCGGCACACGTCGTTCTGGCGCCCCGTGGCCGAGCAGATCGTCGAGGAGATCCTCCGGGCGAAGCAGGAGGCGGTGGAGGAGGACGACCGGGGGGTGGTGTTCGCCTGGTGGGGCGCGCACGCCCGGAGTCTGAAGAGGGTCGTCCAGCGGCTGGAGAAGAAGTACCCGGGGGTGCAGGTCCGTCACCTGGACCACGCCAATCCGGCCGCGCAGGGGGACCTGTTCTGCGAGGGCGACCACTTCGCCCAGGTGAACGACGCCCTGGCGGTGGTGGGGGCCGAGCCGGTCGACTGGCTGCCGCGGAAGGGCTGGGACCAGGGGATGGGCGGGGCCGGCGGGCCGGAGGACGGTGGTGTCGCGCAGCGGATGGGGGAGTTCATCGCGTCCACGATGGAGTTGCACCAGCTGTATCTGGAGCGGCTCACCAGCGTCAAGGACGAGGGTCTCGTCCTGCCGCCCGTCACCGGGGTGTTCGACACGCCGCTGATGGACTTCCGGAAGGCCGTCGAGCCGGTCTCGCGGGTGCTCGCGCACCTGGATCGGCATATCGATCTGTCGAGTCGTTTCGGGGAGACGAAGGCCGCGGAGGCGGCGTCCGCGGGCGCGCTGTCCGGGGAGGCTGTGGGCGCCCTGTCGGCCGATGCGATCTCGGCCCTCTACCTGTACACGTGCGAGTCGGGCTTCTACCGCGAGATCAACGCCGTGCTGCGCTCGTCGGACCGCGAGCGCGTGGTGCCGTACCTGCCGTACCTGCGGTTGCTGTTCTCGGCGATGGAGGCGTTGCCGGCGCAGACGCGGCCGCTGTGGCGTGGTGTGGCGCTGGATCTGCGGTCCCAGTACCCGCTGGGGCGGACGGTGACGTGGTGGGGTGTGTCGTCGTGCACGTCCGAGCTGGGTGTGGCCCGCGCCTTCCTCGTCGGGCGTGGCCGGCGGACGCTGTTCGAGGTGACGCCCGCGCGGGCGGTGGGGATCCGGCGGTTCTCCGCGTTCACGGGTGAGGAGGAGTACATCCTCGCGCCGGGGACGCAGCTGAAGGTGACGGAGGTGAAGGCCGAGCGTGGGGGTCTGTGCACCGTGCGGCTGACCGAGCTGGAGGGGGCCGGCCTGGTGTCGTGACGTCCCCGGGCCGGGCATACGAGCGCCCCGTGGCGGGCCTGAGCTGTGCCGTGGACGCGATCGGCATCTGCGGACCGGGCCCAGAGTCCAGCACCAGGGCTCCGGCAGCTGCTCCGTCCAACTCCGCGAGGTACGGGGTGTTCTGGCTCATGTATCGCTCGACCCGCGTCACGACCTCTGAGGAGTCGTAGAAGGCGTGGCACCAGCCGGCGGAGGCTGGTGCGACGCGTGGTGGTCGAACGGCGGAGGCGTTGTCGTCTACGGTGCGCCGGGCTCTCCGGTCACGGCAGGCACCTGGAGCACAGTGAGCTCGGCCACGCTGGTGAACGGGCCGTCGTTCGTGGCGGACAGAGCGCGGAATCGGATGTGCTGGGCGGCGGTCGGGGTGAAGGTCACCTGCTTCTCGGTCTGGTCGTCGGCGAAGCTGCCGGTGGCAACCGTGCGCCAGGTCCGTCCGTCGTCGCTCACGCTGAACTCGTACTCACGTATCCGCCCGTTGGTGCCGCCGTCCTGCCGCGGGAGGTAGCGGAACCCGGCGAGGCGGTGGCGGGCGCCGGTGTCGACGGTGATCTCGTGGGGCGGTGCGGCGGGGGTGGGGGAGTAGGCCGTGTGCCAGTGGGTGTACGGGTTGTCATCCAGAGCGTTGGCCGCGGCGCCCGGCTCCGCATCGGTCTCCTCGCTGTCCACGGACGTCACCCGCATCCGGGACTTGGGCAGGGCGACCGGTTCGGTCGGCGAGGGGCCACCGATGATGTCGGCACGCGAGAAGAACTCCCACACCGTCGCGGAACGCGGGCCGCCCCAAGTGCGTTCCGCCAGGATCTGGAGCGGCCGCTGGGCGAAGAAGTCGAACCATTCGGGGTTCTGCTCCTCGGCCATGTCGGACCAGCGGGCGACCTTGTAGCCGTTGACGTTGTCAGGCGTCGGGAACGCGTAGTCCTCGTACACGGCGCGCACGTCGACGTACCCGTAGGCACCGGGCTTTCGGCCGAAGCCGGGGGACACGTACAGGCGTTGCTCCGGCGTCGCGACGACGCGGTAGCCCTCGTCGGCGAGAGCGGAGGGATCGTCGCTGACCCAGGTGTCGATCACGATGTTCTTGTCGGGCGCGATGCTGCTCTTCTGTCCGTAGACGTTCCACCACTCCCATGCCTCGGTTGTCTTCCCGTGGCTGCGGACCTGTCGGTTGAGTGTGTTGAGGAAGTCCACGAACACGTCGCCGGGGTGGGCGAAGCCGCGCTCCTTTTGGTAGGCGACCAGTTCGGGGCAGGCGTTCTTGGCGTTGTCGTAGCCGATCTCGTCGCCGCCGACGTGGAAGTACCGGCTGTCGAACATCGGGATGATCTCTTCGAGCAGGTCGTGGACGAAGCGGCGGGTGTGCTCCTTGGTGATGTCGAGGGTCCAGCCGCCTTTCTCACCGCCCGGCCACTGGGCCTTGTCCATCGACTCGCAGGAGAACCGGAGCGACGGATCGTAGGCGGTGATCGGAGTGGCGTGTCCCGGCAGGTCGACCTCCGGGATGATCTCGACGTGGTAGCGGCGGGCGTAGTCCTGCAGTTCGCGTAGGTCGGCCGCCGAGTAGGCCTCCGCTGCGGCGAGACCCGGGAACTTCTGGGTCTGGATGCGAAAGCCTCGCCAGTCGGTGAGATGCAGATGGAAGGTGTTGAGCTTCTGCCAGGCCATCAGCCGTATCTGCGACTTGAGGTAGCTCACCGGGTAGAACTTGCGTCCCACGTCGAGCATCTGCGCGCGCTGGCCCATGCGCGGCCAGTCCCGGGCTGTGCCCTTGGGGATACGGGCGCGGCCGGGGTCGGCCTTGAGGATCTGTTGCACGGTCTGTGTGCCGTGGAAGACGCCGGTCGGTGTGGGGGCCTCGATCGTCAAGGCGGACGCGGACGTCAGGCGGTATCCCTCCGTGCCGAGCCCGCTGTCGTCTGTGCGCGTGGTGAGGACCACGTCGTTCGCGCGCGGAGATCCTGTGGCCACGGGGATCGCATGACCCGACAGGGCGGACAGGTCGGTTGCGAACGTCTGTGCTGTCTCGCTGAGTTGGCCGGACTCCGCACGTGAGACGACGATGCGGCTGTTCCGGGTCAGCTGCCAGTGGCCGTGGTTGCCGCGCCACTCCTGAAGGCTGGGTACTACAGCGGGGGCGGGATTGGCCGCTGCGGGCCGGGGGGCGGCCGCCGCGGATGCGGAGTGTGCGGTCAGCGGCAGGAGCAGGGCTCCTACGGCCAGCGCGGTCACGGTGAGTGTCGTGCGGCGCTGACGCCGCATGGTGCGCGCCCGGCCCTTCATCGCAGGTCCACGCGGTCGCCGGTGATCGTGGCGGTGGTCCGGGCGCCGTCGGGGGCGAGGCCGGTCACGGTGAGCTCGGGAACGAAGGAGCCTCGCTCGACATCGGCGTCGGTGACGGTGACCTTGGCCGTGCGGCAGATGTAGGACTGTCCGGCGGCAAGGCTGGAGTAGTGGCAGCTGGGCAGATTGCTCATGTTGCCGGAGACGGTGACGTCGGTGAGCGTGGTGTTGCCGGCGTTCGTCACCCGGGTCCAGTACGTCATCACGTCACCGACGACCCCCGGGTCACCTGCCGCTGTGTAGTGGTCGAGTACGGGCAGCGCGGACAGCGACGGTCGGGCCGGGGCCGACGGGTTGGCCGTGACGTCGAGTGATTCCGTTCCGGAGGACCGGCCGCTCGCCGTGCGATAGACGGCCGTCACCGGGGAATGGCCGGTCGCGGTGACGGGCGGCGTGACCCGTACGGTGACCTTGGCGCTGCTGCCGGGGGCGATGCGCGGTACGGCGGCGTCGCCGTCGGTGGTCCAACCCGTCGGGAGGCCGAGATCAAGTGTGCCGGGCGCGGAGGTCCGCTGCGTCTGGTTGGTGACGGAGACGGTGAGATCGGCGCTCGTCCCGGCGGCCAGATGCTCAGGGACCTGGATCGTCACGGGAGCGCAGACACCGCCGAGCCACGCACGATCGAATCCCGCATAGGTCATGGTGCGGTATCCCGCCCGCTCGTAGAGCATGCCGATGCGGCCGCGGGACAGGGGCGTGAGGGTGGAGTACCCGGCAGCGCCGGGTTCCAGGACGCGCTTGATGGGCCAGGTCCGGCCGTCGTCGCAGGACATCTTCACGGTGAGATTGCGCCGGATGCCGTCGTCCTCAGTGTTGCTGAAGACCAGCCACTTCGACCGCGGATCGGAGGCGGGTGCGTCGGGCGCGTAGCGCATGACGGCGCCGTTGTTGCCAGGGTCGGTCAGTTGGGTGTCCTGGCGGAGCCCGTCGTAGGTGACGCCGCCGTCGTGGGAGAGGGCGATCTTGCGGTAGGGCGCGGAGCGGGTGTTGAGCATGATGGTGCCGTCGGAGAGCTCGACGGTCTTGTTCTCGTCGGTGCCGGGCCCGACGAGCTCGCCCATGTGCCAGGTCTCGCCGCGGTCGTCGCTGTAGGCGCTGGCTGCGTAGTTGCCGCCGTTGTGGCGGACCACGTACTGCTGGATGAGACGCCCGGCGTGCTTTCCGTGCCGCAGCTGGATGCCCTCGCCGGAGGAGGCGAACATGCCGCCCCAGCCCGGGGTCTTGATCTGCGAGGTGATCCGGCGATGCTGCCAGGTGCGCCCGTTGTCGTCGGAGTAGCTGTAGTCCGCCTGGAGCACGTTCGGGTCGTCGTGGTCGGTGCCGATGCCCGAACCGGCGAAGCCCTGGTTGACGGAGGACGCGTAGAAGAGGAAGACGCGGCCTGTCTGCCGGTCCACGAGCAGGCTCGGGTCGCCGTATCCCTTGGGTGCGGCGTCCTGACGGACGGTCTGCTGTGGTTGCCAGGTGCGGCCGCCGTCCGTGCTGCGTCTGATCACGACCGCGATGTTGCTGGGTACGTCGGCCATGTCCGGCCGTCCGTCGTAGGCGGCGATGAGTGTGCGGTCCACGGTCGTGGTGAGAGCTGGGATCCGGTACTGGGGGAATCCCCCTATGCCTCGATCGGCAAGATCCTGCCGTACCAGGCGGTTGTCGTGGCCGGGGGGTCCGTCGGCGTGCGCGGGGACGGTGGTCAGGCCGGCTGCCAGCAGGGCCATAGCGAGAAGTCCGGTGGATCGACGTGGCATCAGCGCAATCACTCCCTAGCCGGGTGTTGGGTGCGAGGAGCACCGAACACCAGACCTCAGACGTCAGATGTCCCGGGAACCTAGTGAGGTGTAGACCACGCGTCAAGACGTGGCGCATGTCGACGTTGCCGTCGAACGGCGCGCCTGCGCAGCGTGCAACAAGGGGCTGAAGCTCGCGTGGGGGTCGAGGCCGGTCAGGCGCCTTGCCGCGCCAGTGCTTTGACCGACGCAGCCAGACCAGGCCGGTGAATCCATGCGCGGGTGGTGGGGACGCGGTGCACCCCACCACCCGCGGCGCTCACGAGCCGGAGCGAGGACCCCGGTGCCGGCTCGGGAGGGGAGTCGGCACCGGGATCGGACGCTCAGGAGTTCACGCGGTAGCCGTCGACAGTGATGTTCGTGACGGTCGCCCCCAACGGATCAGCGAAGTAGTCGGGGTCGGCCAGCGCGATCGTGATCGGCGTGATTTGCTGCGATCGGTACCGAAGGCCGTCCACCGCTCCGGCAGTCAGCTGCGCTCCAGTGGCCACCACGGACGTCTCACCGAGGGTGATCCGGTACTTTGTGTCCGCCTTGAACGTGCCGGCCACGGTGACCCTGGCCTCGTTCCAACCGCTGTTGCCGTCCTGGCCGGCCAGCCACCCGGTCACGGAGGACGCATCGCGGCCGCCGTTGATGGGTGAGAGCCGGCTGGTCAGAGAACCGGCGGCGATCGTGAAGTGCCGGTCCGCGCTGACGGCGGTACCGGTCGGCCGCACGAGCGGCGCACCGTCCGTGTGCACCTTGATGACCGGCAGATCGGCATCGGTCGGCTGAGCCGGCAGCGTGATCACCAGATCGTTGCCGTCCATCCGGTACGGCAGTCGGTCAGCCGTGCCGTCCACCGTGACGTCGAGGATGGTGCTGGCCATACCGGGCAGCCTGATGTCGCCACCGCCGTTCGGCCAGTTGCTCACGCCGAGGTAGACCGCGTTGCCCTTGATCGTGCTGTCGCCCCAGGACATCCGGCCGTAGAGCGTCGGCCGGGCACCCTCGACGGCGTTGGGGTGGCGTGCATTCCAGGCGCCGATTCCGGTCATCACACCGGCCTGGAAGTCGTCGATGGCACCGTTGCCCTGCGGTCCGACGTTCAACAGGTAGTTGCCGCCGCCCGATGTCACGGTGAACAGGGACCTGACCTGCTGGGTGGTCTTGGACGCCTTGGAGGCGTCGGAGCGATCGGCGCTCGGCCAGGTGCAGTAGCCCCAGCACTTCGGGAAGATCGAGTAGGCAGACTGCCACGGCGCCTGCAGCTGCTTGGTCGGCACCGAGTTGTCGCCGCCGACCTCGAAGTCGCCCTTGTTGTTCCAGACCCGGGAGTTGACCATGGTCTGTGGCTGCAACTGGTGCACCGTCGCCGCCATCTCCGCGCTCTGTGCGGCGGTCGGCTTGCCCATGTCGAACCACAGTTCGTCGAGCTGCCCGTACTTCGTCAGCAACTCGGTCAGCTGCGACTTGATGTACGGCATCATCGAGTCGGGAATCGGGTTGAGGTTCTGGTACGGCTCGGGAGTCTGCAACGTCCAGTCGATGATGGAGAAGTACAGACCGAAGCCCATGCCCTGAGCGCGACAGGCGGTGCTCAGCTCCTTGATCGGATCACGGCCGAACGGTGTCTGAGCGACGACGTTGTAGTCGGTGGTCGCGGTGTCCCACATGGCGAAGCCGTCGTGGTGCTTCGACGTGAGCACCAAGTACTTGGCACCCGCTGCCTTGGCGGTGGCGCACCACTGGGCAGCGTCGAACTTGTCGGCGGTGAACTGGTGCGCGCCGGCCAGGTAGTCGGAGGTCGGGATGTTCATCCACGCCTTGATCTGCTCCGGGTAGCCGATGGTCTGCTGCACCCCGTTGTAGTAGCCACCGTAGGAGGAGAACATGCCCCAGTGCACGAACATGCCGAACTGGAGCTTCTCCCAGTTCGCGATGTTCGTGTCGGTGCTCAGCGGGATCGCTGCGGGGTAGGCATCGATGGGCTTGGGGGCTGGATCGGCCTGGGCCGGGCTGCCGGCGGCCAGAGCACAACCGGCCACGAGGGCGGCTGTCGCCAACGCCGCCTTCAAACTTCTGGTCAATCGGTTGACTTGGGAGTGCATCGTCACTGTCCTTCCGCTGCTTCAGCAGCCGTGTGCGAGTGGGATCTCCTGGCATCCGACTGAACACTCAAACATCGGTTCTATGGATCTTGAGGCTGCCTAATGAAGCCTGTCAAGGGTGCTTGCGGCGAGAGAGGGTTGAAATCATCGGAGGTATGCCATTGACAGGTCGCATTGAACGAGGCGAGCCCCGGCGTCCGGGCCACCAGCCGCCTCGGAAGATCGAGCCGATACCGGGGGAGAGGAAAGCCGGGTCGGCCGCCATGACCGGACCGGCGGGATGATCGGCGCGCTCTCGCATCAGAACCGCGGAGCCGCGGTCGACGCGACCCTCAGCGGCACCGAGAAGATCACGGAAAGGGCTCGGTGAACATCCCCCTCGATGTCGTCGCGCAGGCGTCCGTGACGCGGGATGCCCGTTGACCTGAGCTTGTTCTGCTTTGACGGACACCCTTGGTGTGGGGGACCGGGCTGCCGGTGCGGTCTCGTAATCGGCGGGGACGAGGGGCTTTCGAACAGTTCCTCACAAGCCACCGCGCGACCGGTCCTTACGACTGTCAAGCACCTGCGACACGTCACCGGCGGAGGGATCGCGGCGGGAATCGGCCCATGGTTCATGACGCGCACAGCATGGCCGCCGCCCTGAAAAGTGCCGAGTCCGCGTTTGGAGGGGCCGAACTGCCCGGTGACGTACAAGCCATGGCTCACCATCAGGATGTCGGACATCTGCGCCTGTTGCCCCGCGTGGGTCCCGACACGGGGGAGGAGCTGCGCGATGTCAGTACCAGGATCGCCGAGGTCGTCGGTTGCAACTTGCGGCACGGTACCGCTCTGTCCACGCCCCTTGAGACCTGCTTGGGTAACCGCTGTTCAGCTGCCGATACCGCGCACGAGCTGCATGTCCGCCGCAACACGCTGCGACAGAGGCCGGCGCGGATCGAGGTCGCCGCGTGCCGGGGTGGCCGTTCGGGGAGCAGCGGGCAACTTCACGACAGATGTCTAGTGGACTAGACCACCTGGAGGTAGTGTGGCGCGCGTCCTGGACGAGGTCCTGCCGAAGGGCCCTGCGGTCCGACACCGGCGCCCGCTGAAGCCGGCCGGCCGAACGCCCTGACAGCGGGGGCGATTTCGTGCAGTAGCTCTTCATCGAAAATGGTCTAGATCAACTGGAGGAGTTTCATGAGAAGGCGCATACCGCCCTTCGTCGTGATCGCCATGGCAAGCTGTGTGACCCTCGGGGTGCTCACGTCCGGAGCCGGCGCGCAGGCCGCGGAACCCACGAAGGCGCGGGGTGCGGCCCCGGCGGGCCCCCGCCCCTTGCCGCTCGTTTCCCCGACTCCGCAGTCCATGTCCCGTTCGGGCGACGATGCGACCGTCACCGGACGGGTCCTCGTGGTCGCGGACGCACGCACGGACGCGGTTGCCCGCGACCGCCTCGTCCGCGAGCTCAAGCAGCACGGCGCCGCGCGTGTCGACAGCGTTTCCCCCGACAGCGTCCCGCAGGCATCCGACGGGCTGCTCACCGTCAGACTGGGATCCGCCGATCGTCCCGACATCGCGAAGGGGCTGGGCGACACCCCTGTCCCCGGCCACGCCGAGGGATATGCCCTGCGGGTCGTAGGGCGGCAGTCGCATCCGGAGATCGCCCTCGGGGGCACCGACGCCGCGGGCCAGTTCTACGCCGTGCAGACCCTGCGCCAACTCTTCCAGCACGGCGATGGCCACTGGAAGGTGGCGGGCGCTCAAGTCAGCGACTTCCCGTCGATGCCACTGCGTGGCACCATCGAGGGCTTCTACGGACCGCCGTGGACGGCGGCCGAGCGTCTGGACCACATGGACTTCCTCGGTGAGATGAAGTCCAACACCTACGTCTACGCGCCGAAGGACGACCCGTACCACCGGGACAAGTGGCGCGAGCCCTACCCGCCGGCGAAGCTCGCCGAACTGCGCGAACTGATCGACCGAGCACGGGCCGACCACGTACGCTTCACCTTCGCTGTCTCACCCGGTGCCTCGATCTGCTACTCCGACCCCGCCGACACCAAGGCGCTCACCGACAAGATGCGGGCGCTGTTCGACGCGGGCGTGCAGTCCTTCTCGATCCCGCTGGACGACATCAGCTACACACGCTGGAACTGCTCCGGCGACGGGGAGAAGTTCGGCGCTCCGGGCCGCGGCGCGGCGGCCCGCGCCCAGGTGAGCCTGCTGAACACGGTGCAGCGCGACTTCATCGCCTCGCACCCCGGCGCCAACCCGCTGCAGATGGTCCCCACGGAGTACGGCGACCTGACCGACACCGCGTACAAGCAGACGATCCGTGACACGCTCGACCCCGCGGTGCAGGTGATGTGGACCGGGACGGACGTGGTGCCGCGGGAGATCACGAACGCGCAGGCGTCCAAGGCCGCCGAACTCTTCGGCCGCAAGGTTTTCGTGTGGGACAACTACCCGGTCAACGACTTCGGCCGGACCGCGGGCCGACTGCTGCTGGCGCCCTATGACAAGCGTGAGCCCGGTCTGTCGGACCATCTCAGCGGTATTGTCTCCAACCCGATGAACCAGGAGGCCGCCAGCAAGCTCGCGGTCTTCACGATGTCGGACTTCTCGTGGAACGACCGGGGCTATGACCGGGCCCGCTCCGGACGCCAGGCCGCCCTCCACCTCGCGGCGGGGGACCAGCGCACGGCCGACGCGGTGCAGGTGTTCGTCGACCTCAACCACGCCGCCCCGACCTTCGGCTCCGAGCTGTGGCAGCCCCAGGCGCCGGTGTTCGGCACGGAGTTGGAGCGGTTCTGGCATGAGTACGGAACCGATGCGCGGGCCGCGATCAGCGGATTCCGCCCGTCCGTGCGCGCGGTGACGCTGGCGCCGGCCGCCATCCGGGAGGGCGTGCCGGACAAGCTGTTCCTTTCCGACGCCTCCCGCTGGCTGGACGCCACGCAGCTGTGGGGACAAGCGATGGAGCACGGCCTGAACGCCCTCGCCGCGATCGATGCGGGGAACGCGGCCGAGGCGGCCAAGGAGCGCAAGTCCATGGATTCCCTCGCCGCCGCTGCCTCGCAGGTCACGGTTGACCCGGCGGAGCACCACCAGGTCGGCCCGGTGAAGATCGGCGATCCCTTCATCGAGGACTTCGTCACGCGCGTGGAGAATCTCCACGACGAGTCGATGGGACTGCCTCCCCTGAGTGAACTCGCCCGTGGGAAGACGGCGACTCAGATCTCCGACTACGACTGGGGAGGGACGTTCCCCTTCAGCGCCGACAAGGCTGTCGACGGTGACCGCTTCAACTTCTCCACCACCGGCGGCCGCGAAGCGCAGCCGTGGTGGCAAGTCGACCTCGGAACGAGCGCCGATCTCGAGAAGATCAAGATCTACAACCGGACGGACTGCTGCGCGGACCGGACGAAGGACTACTACGTCCTGGTCTCCGACCGGCCCTTCTCCGGAACGCTCTCGGACCAGCTCGGCACGCCCGGCGTCTGGAGCCACCACGAGACCGGCCAGGCCGCAGGCCCCACCACCATCGAGACCAACGCCCGGGGCCGTTACGTTCGGGTGTGGCTCGCGTCCAAGACCCCGGTGGAACTCAACATGGCCGAGGTCGAGGTCCTCGGCCGGGTGAAGTAGGGCTGACACCACCGTCCCACGTACCGTCCGGACCGTACGCGGCCGCCCCTGAGCAGGGCGGCCGCGCGCCGGACCTGAGGTCGGGTGACCGCTCCGCCGGGCGCGAGCAGGGGACAGGCCGCGCCTCGCGTGCCCGTGCCCCGCAACCTGAAGGACCTGGGCCCGTACTTCGCCCTCGGGTACGAGGAGGTCGACGAGGCCGCGTACCGGGCGAGCCTGCCCGACCCGACTGAACCGCCCTCGCCGACTTCCGACACCGCTCCGAGGGGGATGCCGTCAGGAACCGACCCGCTCGTAGCGGAGCGAGGTGTAGCCAAAGCCGTCGGAGTAGACCTGTGCAATGCTGGCGGCCCCGAGGGCGTCGACCCGTCGAGCCTGCAGTCGGATCGTTGTCGGCCTGCTGACACTGATCAGCTCGCTGATCGGTGCGGTCTGGTTGCCGCCGGCCGTGGCCTCGCCCGCGTTCAGGTTGATGACCTGGTACACGAACCGCTCGCTCTGCGACACCTCGGCGCCGGAGTTGACGTTCCACAGCCGCGCGGTGATGGACGTGTTGAGGGGCGGAGCGCCTGCGAGGCGTCCGCGGACGTTTGCGTCGAGTTCGTATGTGCCAGGCCTGGGGAGGGTGACCTCGAGCGGGGTGTCAGTCCAGACTCCGTTCGGCAGGTTGACAACCGTATTCAGCGTTGCGATCCCTGCACTGTTCGATGCGGGTGCGATGGGTGCCGTACTCGCGTTGCTCGGCGCAGTGAACGCGGTCGTGGTGCCGATGAGCAGCGTTGCGGCGATGGCGGCGAGGCCGGTGCGCAGGACCGATTTCATGGTTCCTCCCGGACGAGGGCGATTCTGGATATGCCTCCGATAAGGTACGGAACCTGACGCAATCTGAATGTATTGAACATGCGGGTTGAATGGGTGACAGCGGCTGCGACGATCGTTGGAATCCGCCCGGTGTGGCCATCGGGGGTCCTATTCCACTCACACGGACGGAAAGGGGCGCTTCGGGCGAAGTTGTGATGCTCTCAACGGGCGAGCCGGATACCGCGCGGGCGCCACGGCTCGCGGGCGATGGCGCCTTTCTCCTCGCACTGCCGCAGTTGGTAGTGGACGGCGGAGACGCTGCTGAGCCCTATGTACTGGCCGATCTCGCGGACGGTAGGGGCCTCGCCGGTGTCGGTGATGCACTCCCGTGAGGCCGCGTGCCGGAGTCTGCGGCCCCGGCCGCCGCGCCGGAGGACGGTAGCGAGGGCCGCAGTGCGCGCCCTCAAGGCCACGGGACAGGCGCATGCCCCTGGTTAGAGGCGACAAGCGAAGAGGGCCGCAAGTGCGGCCCTCTTCCATGTTGCTTTGAAGGACAGGATCACGGGTGGGTGGGGTGGCATGTGACCACGGGAGGGGGTGGTTCAGCAATCGCTGGTCGGCTCGTTACTCGTACCGGTACTTCAGCGAATCCGCTTCCGCCTGCTCGATGTCAGCGATCGTCAGCTCCGGCATCCGCAGCTGGGCCAGCGTCACCTCGGCCGAGGCCGGCTGGGCGTCCGCCGACAGCCACTGCTCCGGCTTCCAGGCCCCGCTGCGCAGCAGCGACTTGGGGCAGTGCGGGTAGACCTCCTCGATCCCCAGCACCAGCGCACTGGCCGGCGGCTTGCCCACGGCGGTCAGCTGCGACAGCAGCTCCGGGCGGGTGGAGACGCAGGCCCGGCCGTTCACTCTGAGCGTCGTGGTGCGCCCCGGGATGACGAACAGCAGCCCGGCCCGTCCGGTGGCGATGACGTTCTGCAGGGTGTCCAGACGCTTGTTGCCGGTGGCGTCCGGTATCGCCACCGTCCGTGCGTCCAGGACGGCGACGAACCCGGCGGGGCCGCCGCGTGGGGAGACGTCACAATTACCCTCGGCGTCTGCGCTGGAGACCAGGACCAGTGATGAGCAGCCGATCAGCCGCTGGGTCTGTTCGGTGAGTTCGGTCATCTGCTTGCGAACGGCCGCGTCGCTGGGGAGTTCGTAGGCCCGGCGCAGCGTCTCCTTGTCGGGCACGGCGTCGAGGCGGAGCGAGTCGAAGGCGCTGCCGGCGAGGGGTGTCGTCATGCCTCCGACCCTAATGGGCCGACCTGCGATTGATTTTGGTCGGTGAGTGTGGGGACATGGAGACGGCCTCGCGAGTTGTCGGGCGTGTGAAGATCAAACAGGCCCGCGCGGCCATGTCTCATCCTGCTTTCTGCAGACTGTCGCGCCAACATCTGGGCGAGTTGGTCGCGGAACTCGCCCTGCGCTGGGTGGCGCGCTGTGAGTCCGGGCGTCATGGGCGACGTGAGGGCGACCGTCGGCGGGAGGCGGGGGCCGGGCCGAAGTACGAACTGGTCTTCACCGACCGGCTCCTGGTGACACCGGTCCATCTGCGGACTGGGCTCACCCATGAGGCGTTGGGCGTGCTCTACGAGGTGGGGTCTTCCACGATCGGCCGGGCGATCCGGGAAGTCCGCCCGCTGCTGGCGGACCGTGGGTTCGCCGTTCCCGATCGGCTCGGCATCCGGCTGCGGACCCTGGAGGATGTGTTCGCCTAATTAAATAGGGGTACCGCGACGTACTATGCGCTTCGCTCCTGAGCGATCCACGCTCTTCACAGTCTCGTGGGGGGACTTCACGTGAGAAAACGATCCCTGGCACTCGCCTGCGCCTTTGTGGCGGCAGGCGTCCTGCTGGGCCCGGTGCCGGCCGCGCACGCCGCGGTGGCACCCGTGCTGTACGGCGTGGGCAGTGACGGCACGCCGGCCTCCGGCCTGGTCTCGGTGTACGCCTCGTCCGACAGCGCCATCACCTCCATCACGGCGCACCTGTACGCGCCGGACTCCGCCGCTGGCGACCCGGAGGTCGCCGAGGTCAGCGACTTCACCCGCGCCTCGGGCACCGACCAGCAGGGCTCATGGCGGACCAGCACCCCGCTGCGCCTCGCCGACCTCGGCGTCTACCGCGTCATGGTCGACCTGACCGACGCCGACGGGGACATCACCACGGCCCCGGGCACCTACGAGTACGAACTCGAGGCGAATCTGACCGACCTTCAGGCCACACCGCAGAACCCTGACTACGAGCACCAGGACGTCACCGTCACGGGCGGCTTCACGGTCACCGACCCGCGCACCGGCGAGACGACACCGGCAGCGGGCAAGCAGGTGGACCTCGAGATTTCCAACGAGGCTGACAAGACGACCACGACCCGCGCCGACGGCCGTTTCACCGCCACCTACACCGTGGACGATCCGTCCATCGCCGACGTCAACGCCTGGCTGCGGCTGGACGAGCCCTGGTACCAGTCCAGGGCCAACCAGAGCGTCGAGGTCAGGGCCGTGCAGTCGCAGACGCGCATGACCCTGGACGCCACCGACGTGTACGTGAAGGCCGGTCAGCCGGCCACGGTCTCCGGCACAGCCGAGGTGTACGTCGGCGGGGCGTGGAAGCCACTGGCCGGAGCCGTCGTCGACGAGGTGTGGGACGACGGCAACGGAGGACCCCGCGTCGCCTCTCGGCCCGTCACGGGCGCCGACGGCCGCTTCACCGGAAACCTGACCGTACCGAGGTCGGGACGGGTCGAGGTGCAGGTGCGCACCGGGACGTACCTGAGGTACAGCGGCTTCCGGACAGTCCACGTGTACGTCGCGAACAAGACGTCCATCACCGGCTTCACGGCGACCTTGAACAAATACTCCGAACTGACCGCCAAGGGCGTGCTGAACACCGGAAAGCAGATGCCCTCGGCCCCGGTCAACAAGGTCGAACTCCAGTACTCGGCCGACGGCAGGACCGGCTGGCAGACCGTGAAGACGGTCACGCCGGGCCGCGGCGACCCCGAAACCGGCGCACCGTTCAAGGGCACGTTCGACGCGCCCTACAAGGGCTACTACCGGGCGCACTTCAAGGGCAGCCGCGACTTCCAGGAGTCGTACAGCGCGGTCGTGTACGCCAAGCGCACCCCGACCCGGATTACCGACGGCAATGCCTCGCCCGAGCCGGTCCACAAGGGCCGCACAATCACCTACAAGGGCAAGCTCCAGCAGTACACCTCGGGCGCCTGGAAGGCCTACGCCGCCCAGAAGGTGAAGATCCTCTTCCGCCCCAAGGGGTCCAGCACCTGGTACGACATGGGCAACACCTACACCCGCTCCGACGGCACTTTCAGCAAGGGCTTCACGGCCTCGAAGGACGGCACGTGGGTCGCGGTTCTCCTGTACCCGAACAGCACCCACCTGGTGAGCTCGGGGCGCGAGGACTACGTCGACGTCATCTGAGCACGAGCACATACGGAAGGCCGCCCCGGACAAAGCCGGGGCGGACTTCGTCACACGTACTTCGGAGAGAGCCTGGTGCCCGAGGTGCGCGACGAGTCGCTCGGCACGCTGCTCGCCCGGGCGCTGGAGCGGCTGGGCGAGCCGCTGACGGTGGCGGACCTGGCGGCCCGCGCGGCGGTCTCGCCCGCGACCCTGCACCGCCGGTTCCGCGCACAACTGGGCACGACCCCGCTGGAGTGGCTCACCGGCCAACTTGGTTTCCCCGGCGTCAGGGGCCGCCGGGCGGACCGGAGGCAGCGTGGGCACCATCCGGGGTGCGGCTGTCTGCTGCCGATGGCGCTGTGCCGGCCTTATGGGCCGAGCTGACGCACAACCGGCGCCGCCCACCCCCAGGCCTTCAAGGCCGTTCGCCGACATGGGCATTCATGTACGCCCCATTGACCTTTCCTTGACCCTCGGGTCAGCATCATCGGGAACGCCCCCCACTTCAGTGCCACCCGTAACGTTGTGAGGAGCCAGCCCCATGCGCACCTACCGCAGCACGCGGAACACCCGTCCGCGAGCGCTACGCACAGCCGTTGCCACCGTCGCGGCCTCAGCCGCCCTCGGCACGGTACTGGTCACTTCACCGGCCGCCGCCACCGTCACGGCCGCCGAGAGCGATCCCGGCAACTGCAAGACCTCCGACGATCCGTCCTGGTCCGGCTGGACCGACCACAATCAACTCGGCGCCACACTGCGGCAGATCGAGAAGACCAGCAAGGGCCGGGTGCAGGTCGAGGTCGCCGGGCGCACCACCCAGGGCCGCGAACTGTGGGCCGCGCGAGTGGGTACCGGCCCCCGCGTCCTGATGGTGACCAGCGCCATTCACGGCAACGAGCGCACGGGCACGGAGGCCCTCATAGGCATGCTCAAGGAGTTGGGTTCGAACTCTGGTCCGAAGACCGCCGAACTCCTCAGCAAAGTCACCCTGGTTGCCATGCCGATGGTGAACCCGGACGGCGGCGAGCTCAACCGCCGTATCAACGTACGTTCCTGGGACCAGACCGTCGCCCAGTTCCCCCAGCTGGCCGGGGCACCGCGCGCCTGGTACCACAGCCTCAGCGGCGACGGCATCAACCAGCCCGGCTATGACCTCAACCGGGACTTCAACCCGGATCTGAACTACGTCCCGAAGGCCTCCGACCTCCCCGGCAAGCAGATCGACGCCGGCTTCTTCCTCTCCCCCGAGTCGCGCGCGATCCGTGACACGTATGTGAAGATGCGCAACGAGAAGGGATCTGTCGACGCGTTCATCGATCTGCACCACATGGGTCCCTGTGAGCGCATCACGGGCGGCCCGCAGGACGGCAAGCTGATCACGGTCTCGCTGGACTACCCGCCGCTCGGCGTTAACGACGGGGCCAAGTACAAGAAGCAGTGGCCGAAGCTGGACCAGGACAAGTCCCGCCGCTATGCGCTCACGGTGGCCAATGGCATCGCCGACGCATACGGCGAGCAGTCGAGGCTTGCCGCGACCGGCCGCTATCTGCACCCTGACGCACGCGAATACGCCGGCCAGGGCCGGTCCGCTTTCGCCCTCAACGGAACCGGCACGGTCCTCTTCGAAGTCCGCGGGCAGCAGGACGACTTGGGACAGCGGCAGCGCGGCATGTTCGTCCAGTCCGTACGTACCGGAGTGGAGTCCCTGATGACGGGCCTGGCCACGGGCAGCGCCGACCGGGTCGACGGGGACGACTTCTTCAAGCTGCCGGACTACGGGTGGGAGACCACGGCGGACTGACCTCGGCGGAACGGGTCCCGTGCGCAGGCACGTGACCCACGGCAGCGATGCGGCCCGCGGCAGGTTCCCAACCTGCCGCGGTTACCGCGTCCGGTCGGGTAGCCGGAGCCCCTTACTGATTTCCGGCCCCCTCACCGAACAGCCCCCGGTCCTGGACGAGGTCGCCGTGCGGACAAGTCCCTCGCCCGGCTGGAGGAGTCGGTCGCGCAGATCCGCTGGGGAGCGGCGGCAAGCATCGCACCCCGGTGACGGGCGACCACCTACCGAGAGCGGCCGGTCGCCGAACACGGTCTGGGCGGGCTCGCGCCGGTACACGGGGGTGCCGGCGGGTGTCAGGAGTCTTCGTCGTCGCGGAGTGTGAGGTCGAGCAGGCCGGGGAAACGGGCGTCGAACTCTTCCCGTCGTAGCCGGTTGAGTCGCTTGGGTCCTTCGTCGCGCTGTTCGACCAGCCCGGCGGCGCGCAGGACCGAGAAGTGGTGGCTCTTGGCCGCCCGGCCGACGGGCACGTCGAAGTTGCTGCAGCTCAGAGACCAGTCGGGATGGTCGGCCAGGGTGCGGACCAGCTGGATGCGGACCGGGTCTGCGAGCGCGGTCAGCGCGGTCAGCAGCGGGACGTCGTCGGGGTGCGTGAAAACGGGTGCCGGGCGGTGGCTCCTGCCCGGGGTCCTGTCCGTCATTGCTCGCCCTCCTGGCATTGCCCTTTGCAGAGTGTTCGATGAACATCGTACAGTGCGAGTGTTTGCTTCCCGTCGAACACTCTCGGAGAGGTGGTTCTGCGCATGCGTGCGGTCGAATTCCAGGAGTACGGCGGCCCCGACGTGCTGCGAGTCGTCGAGGCCGAGGTCCCCGAGCCCGGCGCCGGGCAGGCGGCCATCGACGTCGCGTGGGCGGGCGTCAACTTCGCCGACCTCAAGGCGCGTGCCGAGGGGTACAGGGTCACCTCGCTGCCCCACCGCCCTGGCCTGGAGGTATCCGGGCGCATCCGGGCCGTCGGCGAGGGCGTGACGGGGCTCCGCGTGGGGCAGGAGGTCGCCGGGCTTGTGCAGGGCGGCGGATATGCCGACGTGGTCGTTGCCGAGGCGGCGGCCGTGTTCGCGCTGCCCGGCGGTGTGGACCTGCGTACCGCGGCGACCGTGCCGACGGTGCTGCCGACCGCTCACGCCCTGGTGCACGAGGTGGGTCGGCTGCGGGCCGGGGAGAGCATCCTCGTGCAGGGCGCTGCCGGCGGCATCGGCACGGCGGCCGGGCAACTGGCCCGCGCGGCGGGCGCCGGCGCCGTGTACGGGGTGACCTCCAGCAAGGCCAAGGCGGAGTACGCCCGCGCGCAGGGATACGACGACGTGTTCCTGGCCGACACCTTCGACCAGGACGTACGCCGCGCCACCGGAGGCAGAGGCGTCGATGTGGTTCTCGACCCGGTCGGCGGAGAAACGCTGCGCCGCGGACTGGATGCGCTGGCCGTCTTCGGGCGCCTCGTCTCCTTCGGGAACGCGAGCGGCGCCGAGCCGTGGCAAGCCGGACAGGTCGACCTTGCTGCCCGCGGCCTGTCCGTCAGCGGCTTCTCCGTTTTGGCCCTCGCCGGCACGGCACCGCAGGCGTTGCGCGAGCTGACCGGCCGCGCGCTGCGCACCGTCGCCGAGGGGACTGTGTCCCTGCCCGTCACAGCGGAATTCGCGCTGCAGGACGCGGCCGAGGCCCACCGCCTCATGGGCGGCCGCACCTCCACCGGCAAGCTCCTGCTGCGCATCGCCTAGTAGGGCTTTGTTAGGTGGTGTCGTAGGGCTGCCATGGGGTGGGTTGTCGGCAGGTGGGGCAGGTGCCGGTCCAGGTGGCCAGGAGGTGTTGGAGGAGGTCCAGGGCCTGGTAGAGGGTCAGGCCCTGGCAGGGGCTTTTGGGCAGGTCCGTTGTTCGGTCAGGAACAGATGGGCCGCGGTCACGAGGGTGACGTGCCGGTGCCAGCCGGTGAACGAGCGTCCTTCGAAGTGGCCGAGTCCCAGGGTGGTCTTCAGCTCGCGGTAGTCGTGCTCGATCCGCCACCGTAACTTCGCGAGGCGGACCAGATCCCGGGCGGGGATGTCGGCGGGCAGGTTGGATATCCAGTACCTGACCGGTTCGTCCTCGCCTTCGGGCCACTGGGCGATCAGCCAGGTCAGGCCGATGACACCGTCGGGGGCGGGTTTCGGACGGCGCCCGGCAAGGCGGATGCGCAGGAACACGAAACGCGAGGTCATCGCCGCTTTGGAGCCCTTGCGCCAGGTGACACTCACCGTCTTGTCGCGTCCTGCGGCCAGGACGTGTTCGCGCAGGCTCACCGGGCGGGTGCGGTAACGGGGCAGCGGCCTGGGGCCGAGCCCGCCATAGGGCGGCTGATGGGGCTCTGCGCTTTCGGCGTGGGCGGTCATCTCGCCCTTGACCTGCAGCGCGTAGGCCAGTCCCCGGTCTTCCAGGCCGTGGCGGAAGTCGGCGTTCGCCCCGTAACCCGCATCCGCGACCAGTACCGCGGGCCGCAGACCGAGCGTGGAGAGCTCGTCGAGCATGTCCAGCGCGAGCTGCCATTTCGGCCGGTGGCGTTCCTCGTCCGGGACTCGGCAGCGGGCCCGCCGGCCCAGCGCTTCGGTCCCGTCCCAGCTGCGGGGCAGGAACAGCCGCCACGACAGCGGGCAGGAAGCGGTGTCGGACGCAGCATGGACACTGACGCCGATCTGGCAGTTGCCGACCTTGCCCAACGTGCCGGAGTACTGCCTGGCCACCCCGGGCGAGGAGACTCCGTCCTTGGGGAAGCCGGTATCGTCCACCACCCACACCTGCGGACGCACCACCACGACCGCCCGCCGGGCCAACAGCCCTCGGACCATGTCGACCGGCCAGGTCGAGGACGTCATGAACTGCTGCAACTGCTGATGATCGACACCAAGGCGTCCGGCCATCGGCTGCATCGACTTGCGACGCCCGTCCAGCAACAGACCCCGCAGATACAGTCCGCCCTTCACCCGCTGATCCGCACGCACCAACGGCGCGAACACCTCACCGGCAAACTCCTCCAACCGACCACGACACGCAGCGAGTTCATCGGCCCTCATACCAGCAGGAAACCACCACAACCACCGCCTGCCCAGACACGTAACAAAGCCCTACTAGGGTCTGTCCGGCGGATCATGCCGGGTTGCCCACCAGCGCTGAATCGCTGTCGCGACCTGCCGGACAAGGAGTTGGGTGGAGCAGGTTGGTCCGGCGTTAAATGCCTCGACATTGGTGGCGGTGATCGGGGACGCTTCGCGCGATGACAAGAATCGACGACACGCCGCCCGCGTGGGACGAGCGTACCCAGCTCACCACGTTTCTCGACTACGCACGTGACATCGCCCGCGCCAAGTGCGATGGCGTCTCTGCGGAGAACGCCCACAAGGCGCTCCTGCCAGGCTCACCGCTGATGACCATGAGCGGAGTGATCAACCACCTCCGCTGGGTCGAGTACTACTGGTTCCAGGTGGTCTTCCTCGGCGAGGAAGACCAGGGCCCTTGGACCGAGGAGGATCCCGACCGCGAGATGCGTATCGCCGTTGACTTCCCGCTCACGCAGCTGCTCGACGAATACGCCGAACAGAGCGCCCGCTACCGCGAACTGGTCGCCGGGAACGACCTGGACAAGCAGGCCGAGGGAACCATCCGCAACGGCCTCCACGTCGACCTGCGCTGGATCCTCCTCCACCTCACCGAGGAGACGGCCCGCCACAACGGCCACCTGGACATCCTGCGCGAGATGCTCGACGGCACGACCGGCGACTAGTGCCGCTCCCGGCAAGCTTTGCCCCGTCGCGCAAACATTGCCGGTCACGGCACGACCGGTGCGAGGCCGCCCGCAGCGATGGGCGGCGTCCCGATGCATCGCGCGACCTTCTGACCAGCACACGAAGCGGCCCGGCCCCGGGGGAACCTGGGGCCGAGCCGCTTTTTTGCGTTGGAGCGTCGGCATGTCAGACCGCACCTGCTCCTTGTACGACCGCCCTGTTGTGGTCGTTGCCGAGCCGGTCCAGAAGCAGTTCCGCGACCATCGCCTGGCCGACTTCGGCATGAACGGCGCGTTCCACCTCGACAGCTCGTGGCACCACGGCTGGGAGACCTTCGCCGCCCTCATCGCCGCCACCAAGGCGACCACCCGGCCGAGTACGCGCCTGGACCGCGTCCGTGCCTGGGTCGGCATCGCTCAACTCGCGCTCCAGCAGATCGAGGACGACCTCAGCGCCGCCGACGTCGGCCAGGAGGAACTCGCCGCGATCCTGCGTGAGCTCATGTTCGCCAACATGGCCGACAACGCCCTGTTCACCGTGCTGCCCACCTTGGCCAAGCAGGTGCTCAACAATCCGCTCGCCCTGGGGCTGTCGGTCGCTGCCTTCGGCGCCGGCGCACTGGCGGGCGGTCCTGTTCGGTGCAGTTGGGCATCGGTTCCCCCAGCACGTAATCCTGACCGGCGCGTTGCTGATTTCCGGGGCCCCGAAGTTTTTCGTCATCGCTGCGCTGCCCGGAAATGGCGGTGTTGTCCAAGTGCTGCTTGAGGGCGGCTCAGACGCGTTCGACGGGAGTGTCGGGCCTTGCCCCCGAAGAGTGGAATGCGCTCGCCGAGGGCTGGCACTGCTCAACTCCAGCTCGGCGAGGGTCCGTGCGGTGGCTTGTAGGGAACCGGTCGGCCGGTGTGCGCGTCGAGCACAACGCGGTCGCCTACGGGGCGCGCCAGTTTCACAGTCACTTGCTGCAGCCGTGCCTGCTTGGTGCAGAGGACCCTGTCGTCCTTCCGGTGTTTGACGGAGCCGGAGAGCACCACGCTGCCGTGTGTTTCCAGCACATTCACCACGGGGCCGTCGTCGCAGGCGCCATGGAGGGCAACCATGGTCACCGAACGCCCGTCTGCGGCAATCTGGACCAGCCGGTCGAGCGGATAGCCCGGGACGTCGTTGGCCCGCCCGATCGGCGGACGGGGTAGTGGCGATGGGATGACGGCGGCCTGCTTGAGAGGGGAGGCATAGCCGTCAAGGGTGAACAGCCAGGCTGGGACCACCGCCGGTCCCCGGCTGGTGGCCACACTCATCTCACCCAGCTTCGCCCCGGTCACAGTGAGGTGTGGCTTTCCGTCGGTGTGGCCCCCGGCCAGGGTCTTGTACGACTCAGCCGCCCCAGTCAGCGGCCGTGTGAGCGATCTGCCTCCGGCCCAAGTCACCTGGCCGTTCTTCGGCCCGGTGTTGGGCATCGTGCCACGTAGGGCGAGGTTGTGGTCTTGGTAGACCTGCTTGTCGGCCTGGCTCCGCAGGCCGCCGCGCGGCAGCTGGACCACGTCGCCCATGGGGTGGTACCCAGCTCGCCACGCGGCGGCAGCGGTTGATCCGTCCCAGGCTCCGGCGACCTCGCGGGCACGGTGCGCCAGCACCTCCGTGTCACTGCCAGCACCCTTCTGGTCGCCGCAACCGGAGATGGCCCCCAAGCCGGCGGCGGACACAGCCGTCGCAGCGAGCAGGCTCAGCGAGCGCGATGCCCGGATGCGCATGTGGACCTCCGAGAGGATGGTGATGTGGCAGCTGCCCTGTCCCTGTGACGTGGCCGGGGCAGAGCGGGTTCCCAGATTGCGGTGGCTCGTTGTCAGTAGACCTTGAGACCGGTCTGGTTCAGCACGGTCTGCACCTTCGTGAAGTAGTTGCGGTAGGTGCCGGTGGAGGAAGAGGTGCACACTGTCTCGTCGGTGCCGCCGGAGAGAAGGCCCAGGGCGGTTACCCCGCGAAGCGCGGGTCCGCCGCTGTCGCCAGCTAGGACCTGTCCAGCCGATCATGCTCTTGGTTGGGGTGCTGACCTGTCGAAATGCTCGTGTGCAACGAGACCGGGAGCATGCTCTGCCTGTGGGTCGCGGTCGCCGACCTCGGCGGGAATGTCGGTGAGGCCGCAAGTGCATGGTTCTCAGCCTCTGCATGTGGTGGTCGCCCTATTGGTTCCCTATGTCGACCGGGTTCGCAGCGCCGCCGACCTGGCTACCCCGAGCAACGGTGTCAGTCCGCACAACTATGGTTACTGACCACCTACTCGAGGGGGACTCCGCCATGGGCATTCATCCTGACGTGGCCGTACTGCTCGACCTTGTGCCGGCAGACTTGGCCGGTGGCGAGCGGATTGACTGGAATGCGGCCGAAGCCGCGCTGGGCACCAAACTGCCGAGTGACTACAAGGCTCTGCTGGACACGTACGGCGTGGGCAACATCGGAGAGCTCGTCATTCTGCCTCCGCTCCCGAGTGACGTGCGCGGGTGGGAAGCGTGTCACATCGGAAGCATGACGGTGCACCTGCGTGGGCTCTGGGATGAGGACGCAGGCGTCCCGGGCATAACGCTCGGTGCCAATACTGTTCTACCCTGGGGCTCTGGGATGAATGCCAACGAGATGGCTTGGCTCATGAACGACCCCGATCCGGACAAGTGGCCTGTCGTAGCCTGGCGTCGGCACCACTCGTGGGGCGAGTCGCCCTGGGCCTTGTTCGACTGCGGCATGGTCCAGTTCATCACCCGCATGATGCTGGGCCGGTTCGACGCCTGCCCACTCGGCGATGCGTCCCTCTGGAAGCGGACAGACACTTTCGTCAGCTGGCGCGAGCAGCGTCGACGGCTTGTGGCCGGGCTGGACCCGCAATCCGGCGAGCCCGACCCCTATGCCGGCATGTATCCCATCACTGATGACGAGGACTTGTCCGAGCGGTCACGTTCGTAGCCAGATGACGAGGGCTGCCGCTGTCGCGGTGCCGAGGAGGACATAGCCTCGCTTGTCGTAGCGAGTGGCGACCGCCCGGTGCTGCTTCAAGCGGTTGATCGCCCGTTCGATGGTGTTGCGTTTCCAGGCCGTCGGCACGTGCTGTCGGCCGAGGAGGCCGTGACTGTGCATATTGACGGCTGAGCGGGCCTCTGGAATCCGTTCGGGGCACCCGGATGAACGGCCGCGAGGCCAATGCCGCTGATGGCAAAATGAGTTGGGAGGAAGGCAGGGGATTCGTGCGGCTCCGGCGCTCAGAGCCAGCCGTGGCGGCTGGCCTGGACTCCGAGTTGGAAGCGGGTCTGTGCGCCCAGGACTTCCTGGAGGCGGGCGATGCGGCGTCCCACCGTCCTTTCGCTGACGCCGAGTTCGCGGGCGATGGACTCATCGGTGAGTCCGCCGCTGAGGTAGGTGAGAAGCTGCCGGGCGTCGTCGGTGGGGGAAGTACCGACGTCGTCCATGGACTCGTCGCTGGTGGGGAGCGGAACGGCCATCTGCCAGTACGACTCGAACACGCCGACGAGTCCGTGGAGCAGGGCTGATCGCTGCACAACGATGTGGTGGCGTCGCTGGTGGTCTCGCGCGGATGCGGTGACGACGGCGAAGCGGTCGTCGCAGATGACCAGGTTCAACGCGACGTTGGGGAAGACGCGGGCGCGTTCACCGAGGTTGACGCAGGTCTGGATGGCCTCCCGGGCCAGCGGGTCGCGCAGCACCTGGGCGCCGTAGACCACTGAGTACGAGACGCCACGCGCGAGTGCCTCCAGACAGCCGGGCGCCACCTGCGCGGGTGCGGCGAGACGGCCGGTGGGGCCGATGGAGAGAGCACGGACCTGGTGCATCGCCTCGTCCCGCACGCGCCGGGCGAGCGCTTTACGGGCCGCCTCCGTCCGGACGATCTCGATGTATCCCGGGCTTTCGGCGTGGTGGTCGCGCCAGAACCGGGCGAGTTCGTCGGCGCTGTCGCGCAGGGTGCCGAGTTCCTTCGCGCGGACCTCCGCGAGGGCATCGAGCGCTGCCCGCGGGGGGCGGGCGACGAGCCGTTCCCCGTCCGGTTCCAACAGGCCAAGTTTGGTGAGCTCGTCGGCGGCCGCGCGGACGGCGTCCGGGGTCACGCGCAGGGTGTTTGCCAGCCCGGCCGGAGGCGCCGGGCCGCGCTGGACGAGCGCGAGGTAGATGTCCTCGGCGGTCGCGGTGAGACCTATGACCCGAAGTGGATGCATATTCGAATCATTGCATATATAGACGACCGCGCACCCGGTCGAGCCCTGGACGCGGCGGCCGATCCACCAGGTCAGGGACCGTCAAATCGGTTGTCCGCAGGGGAAGGTGGCATCTGTCGCCTTCCTGTCATGCCGGACTCCGACAGCCCGCTTCGGACTCACCGCCGCCGCGGACACGACCGATGACGCCCGGATCCGCGACATCACCCAGGCCCTGCCGCCCCAGTGGGCCGACCGCCTGTTCACCGCCCACGAGCAGCAGTTCCAGCAGTCACCTGCACAAGCGCGGAAGCCGCGCGGTCATCCCCGTCCCGGCGAGCCGGCAAGGGCACCGGCTGCGTCGCGGAAGCCGAGGCGGCAGGCCGCCGGCCCTCGAGCGAGAGACCCGGTGTGGTTCCAAGCACCAGTACCGGATGTCGAAGGTGGCCCAGCCGTCATCGGGATGGTTCAGGTCCTCGGACAGGACAAGCCCGCGGCGCAGGCCCGCGTGGGGCAGGTCTGGATGCTGTAGCGCCAGCGACAGTTCCGGGGGCAGCGCGCGGAGCGTGTCCGTGAAGTGCCATAGCAGCCAGGTACGCGCCTGTGCCTGTGTTCTCATCGTTCTCACCCGCATAGGATGCCCGTGATCAAGCGGAAGAAGGGGGGCTGCGGTGGGGGAAATACCAGGTGCGACGTGAGGAGTTGGATCAGCTCGGGCGTGCCCTGCGTGCGCAGCTCGTCGAGCTGATCGACGACCTGACCCCCGGCGCCGACCTCGGCCTCCTCTTCCTCGACGAGCCGAACGTCGCCGACTGGCACGAGCCTCTGCGCTACAGCTACTCGGCCTTGTTCCGTGGGGAACGCCCCGAAGGGCTCGGCGCTGCCGACATCGCCTTGCGGGCGACCGGCGTGCTCGGTCCGGCTGGTTGGGACATCGTGGGGCCACAGGAGGAGATCGACGGCACGAGACGCACGTACGTCCTCACAGCCTGCCACCCCGACGGCATCCGCATCGAAGTCCGCACGGGCGATCACAACTCGGCCGTGTTCTACAGCGGGCAGACCCCCGCCCAGGCCCTTCGCGAGCCGGAGGAGTTCCAGTGGCCGGAGCCGGTCCGGACGCCGGAGACCCTCACGCTCGGCTACGTGCTCTGCTACGAGTGTGACGGCCTCGGCGCCTGCGACTGTTGCGGTGGACGCGGCTGGGTGCCCAGCGAGCCTCATGGGCGCAGCAAATGCCGCCAGTGCAACAGGAAACGTGTCTGTCCCATCTGCCGGGGCGGGGGCGAGCTGGCCGTCTCCCAGCTGTCGTCGTACCAGCTGGGCTACTACCCCGAACTGAGCCAGTAGCCGCTTAAGGTCTGTCTGGAGTCGTGATCAGTACGGTCTGATTCGGACCCGGGCGTCACCTCCAACAGCTCCGCGACCGCGGCGTCCCGGGCCCCAGTACCCCGCCGGCCTGACGCACCGGTACGAACAGCTACGCCGCTCAGTACCGGTGCGCCTTGTCCGCCCCGGCTACCGCACCCGCACGGGCCGGGCGCCCCTTTGTCGGGTTCTTCCGCTGTGCGTAAGAGGTCGCGCGGATAGACGCGGTTGAGGGACCCGGCACCAGAACGGGCACAGATTCCGGTGATCATGGAGTTGCGACGCTCTGTGATCACTGAGGAGAGCTGTGCCCGCGCTGCCATCATGGCTGACCGAACCGCTCTGGGACCAATTCGTGGCCCTGCTTCCCGAGCGGTCGGAGTACCACCCGGACCATCCACTCGGCTGCCACCGCCGACGCATCAGCGACCGGGTCATCTTCGACAAGATGCTGCAAAATGGATATCGGCGGAGGACCAGCACTCCAAGCGATCTTGATGCCAGCCGGAGGGGTATGTCAGTGCGCCTCCCTGAGTGCCTGCTCGTAGGCTGACTGAAGGAGTTCGGAGGCGCAGGGGTGGTCGGGGTTCGGGCGGGGAATACCCAGGTGCACCTCGCGGAGCTCGTCCATGAGGTCCTCCCAGAGATGCGGGCCGCCGTCCTCCAAGAGGCGAGCGCGGACGCTGAGTTCGGATGTGGTCGGGCGGTGCCGCATTCCCCAGGAGCCGAGCGCGACCATGATGGGGAGTGTCTGGATGCCCGCTTCTGTGAGGCTGTAGGTCGCTCGACGTCCTCGTTCGGCCCGCTCCTGCGTGAGGAGACCGCCGGCGACGAGGGCCTTGAGACGGCTGCTGAGGATGTTCGACGCGATCCCCTCCTCGGAATGGCTGAGCAGCTCGCGGAAGTGTCGGCGTCCGCCGAATATCACGTCGCGCAGGACGATGAGGCTCCACTGGTCCCCGAGTACCTCCACCGCCGCGTTGATCGCGCATCCGGACCGCGGTTCGTCTCGCATGCCCACCTCCAGTGATTGCATTCTGCCATCACCAAGTCTAGGCTCGCCCAGGGCTAGTGATTGCAGTTCGCAATCACATTGCTTCGAGGGCAGGAGTCCGTGCAATGTCCCGTGTGAGGGTCCACAACTTCTCCGTCTCTATCGACGGATTCGCCACCGGTGAAGGGCAGAGTCTCGACGCCCCGTTCGGCCACGCCGGCGCGCGGCTCCATGGGTGGTTCTTCCCGACCAGGACCTTCCAGCAGATGCTGGGCAAGGCGGATGGGAGCACTGGGGTCGATGACGCCATCGCTGGCACCTGGGATGTCGGCATCGGAGCGGAGATCATGGGCCGCAACAAGTTCGGCCCCCAGCGCGGGCCATGGGAGAACGACGACTGGAACGGCTGGTGGGGGCCCAACCCGCCCTTCCATACACCGGTGTTCGTCCTGACCCACCACCCCCGCCCCTCGGTGGAGATGGAGGGCGGCACCACATTCCACTTCATCGACGCCACGCCGCAGGAGGCACTCCGTCAGGCGCGCGAGGCCGCAGGCGGCCTGGACGTGAGGATCGGTGGCGGGCCGACCACGATCCGCGAGTTCCTCGTCGAAGACCTCATCGATCATCTGCACATCGCCGTCGTCCCGATCGTTTTGGGCCGAGGCGAGCGCCTGTGGGACGGACTCGAAGGACTCGAGAAGCGCTTCCAGGCCGAGTCCGTGACAACCCCCAGCGGCGTCACGCACATGACCTTCACCCGGCCGTAGCGACCGCCTGCACAGGCGGCAATCGGCCTCGGCCTACCACCCCGCACGCTCCGTAGAGTGAAGGACGAACATCACTTCCAGGGACGGCACCACGTTCGCCGTCGACACGACCGGGCAGGTAGTAGTGGGTGCCGCCCGAACCGACCAGGTACGGGCAGCCGTCCGCCGTGCGGACGGTCCCGCGGAACGTCGCGCTGTTCTGCCCGGCTGCGACGTACTCGACCGCGTCCATGGCCCCGGCGGCGGTGCCGGAGGTGGACGTGCCGGTCGTGGTGGCGACCACGCCGGCCGGCAGACCGGGAGTCATGGAGCGACCTTCCCGTTACCTGCTTGAGCTCCGCCGTCGTGGAGCACCGCCATCGGCGCCTCGGCAGGGACTACGAGACCGGTCCGGCCCACGCGGAGTCCGTGATCCGCTGGGCGATGATCGGTGTCATGGTTCGTCGTCCCACCCGCGGCTGTCCCGAGAGGCGGCCGGGCCCACGCCCGCTCGTACGACAGCCCTCGTAACCGGTGCCCCCACCTGGGCACTTGCAGGGTGGTGCCGCCGGCGTGCTACAGAGCCAGGAACCGCTCCACCTCGCGCTTGAGGGGCGGTGTCAGATCGCTCAGGTCCGAGACGATCAGACGAAGCTCACGCCCGAGCTCGGGTGACCTGTTCCAGATCTCCGGACTCCTGGTCAGCACCGCGGACAGCAGATCACCCTCGTACATGTCACCCTCCGCCGTCGGATCCAGCCGCAGGATCTCCAACGCCAGTGGCAGGAGATAGGGCAGGCCCTCGTTCTGCCTGATCAGCAGCCTCATGTCCTCAACTGTAAGCTCGCCGATCGGCTTACGCCGAAGCGCGTGCGCGGTCGCCACAAGGCGAGTCGCGTCGCCCGACGGGGCCGGCCAACGGTCGTCCTCCAGCTCCTCAAGGGAGCGGGCGCGGTTCAGTGGTCGAGTCACCGACGGATCGTCCCATGCCAGATCTCAAACGCGTTCTCACAGACCGCGTTTGAGATCTTTGGACAGCTCCACGGGCATCACATTTCTTCCAGGCTGCTGCAACGGGCTGGAGGACTGGCGAGAGTGGTGCACTGTCGTCGATGGCAGCGGACCTGTCTCCTTCGGCCATGACCCTGACCCGGTTGCCGAGCTGCTCGGTGACACCGTCCGGCTCGCCGTCGACGTCGAGCAGAGCGACAGCCCAGTGATCGAGTTGTCCGCCAGGGAGCTTCGCGACCTGCTGGACGGGGTTGAGCGCGACCTCGCCGACTTCCTCGCGTTGGCAGCCGACTGGGCCCGCAGGCATTTGCCCAACCATGCTGTCTCCGTGACTGCCGCCCTCGCCCGGGTGCTCGCTCTGCCCACGCCGGCCGTACCGTCGCGTCGATAGAGAGCGATCACCCAGTTCGGCGGATCAGGCGGGGGGCGGACGGCTCCGCAATGGTAAAGCGGTCGCAAAAATGCCACTTCGGGCGCCCTGAGCTCCCGACAGCGAGAGCTTTTCAGACTTTCCACCCGAAGGTGCCGTCAGGGCATCACCCGAGTCCGTCCTGCCCCTATTCTTCTACAGCCATGTAGAGGGCATGGGGGCGGGCTCCGGCCGGTTCCGCGGGCCTGAATGCTGGTCAACTGTCTCTTGGGAGGGGTGTGTCGTGGCTTCGATCGATCTGGACAAGGTGCTGGCAGCTCCGGTCTCCGCGCTCAAGGGCGTCTCCGACCGGCAGGGCGAGATGCTGAAGGAGACGTTCGGGATCAAGACCGTCGCCGACCTCGCCGATCTGAAGTACGCCCGCTGGGCGCAGGCGCTGGTCGCGCTCGACGCCGCGAAGTAACACCCCTCCGGGCGGGGGAGGCGCCGGCTCCCTGGCGGCGCCCGCCCCGTCCGGTTCTTTGAAGATCACGTATACGAGAAGGGGAACGCCGTCATGGTGTTCAAGAAGCTGCTCGGTTCGCTCGGTGTGGGCGGCCCACAGGTGGACACGGTCCTGGACCCGGTCGCCGCCGTCCCTGGTGGGACGCTGTCGGGTCAGGTCAACCTGAGGGGCGGGAACGCCGACTTCACCATCGACCACATCACTCTGGAAATGGTCGCCCGGGTGGAGGCCGAGCACGACCACGGCGAGTCCGAGGGCGCGGTCGTCTTCCACCGCACGACCGTGGGCGGCAGCTTCCGCCTGGCCGAGGGCGAGCTGCGGTCGGTCCCGTTCGCCTTCCCGCTGCCGTACGAGACGCCGATCACCGAGCTGTACGGGCAGCCGCTCGGCATCATCCTCGGCGTGCGGACCGAGCTGGGGGTGGCCGGCGCCAAGGACAAGGGCGACCTCGACCAGCTCGCGGTACGGCCGCTGCCCGCCCAGGAGGCGATCCTGGAGGCGCTGGGCCAACGCGGCTTCGCCTTCAAGTCCGCCGACCTGGAGTACGGGCACATCCACGGCACCGGCCAGCAGCTGCCCTTCTACCAGGAGATCGAACTCACCCCGCCTGCGCAGTACGCCCACCAGGTCAGCGAGATCGAGGTCACCTTCCTCGCCTCCCCGGCCGGCGTGGAGGTCGTCATCGAGGCGGACAAGCGCGGCGGCCTGTTCCGCGGCGGCCACGACGAGCTGACCCGCTTCTCCTACGGCCACCACGAGGCCGCCGACCGCAACTGGAACGCCGAGGTCGGGACCTGGATGAACCAGCTCCTCGGCAACCCCGGCGGCCACGACCCGTACGGCCACACTCCGCACGCGGCGCACGACCCGTACGGTCACAGCGGGTACGGCACGCACGCCGACAAGGGCCACGGCCACGGCGGACACCACGGCCACGACGACCACGGGCACCGCTCCGGGCCCGGCATGGGCACCGCCGTCGCGGCCGGCGCCGCGGGCCTGGCCGTGGGTGTGGTCGGCGGCATGGTGGCCGCCGAAGTCGTCGACGAGATCGGCGACTTCTTCGAGGGTGAGGACGAGGACGAGGGCGGGGACGACGACGAGTAGCCTGCACGGCCAGTAGCTCCCATCAGGGTTCTGGCAAGGCGCCGTCAGGCCGAAAGGGCGGCGGGGTGGTGCGCCGCCACCGGCGCACCATCCAGAGCCTCCGGTACGGCCTCCGGGTCCCGGCGGGCAACCCTCGCGGCGCGGCCAGGCCATGGTTGGGGCCGCCGCCGTCATGGGGCCGGGTCAGCAAGCACTGGTAAGGGGGGCGTCGTCGGCCAGGTCCGGGCCGGTGACGCCCCTTTGATCACTGGTCGTCGCTGCGGGGTGCGTTTGGCTGATGGGAGGAACGCTCTCGCCGCCCGGACACGATCTGCCACACAGGCGGCAGCCGCAGATGACCGTCCAAGTGGTCCGCGGGCACGGACGCACCGGTCGCCTCCAGCCATACCGGCAGGGCCCCGCAAGCGGCGGCGAGCGCGGCCCGCGCCCCGGCACCACCATCCGCGGTTCTCCCGCTTCTCACCGCCCGGCGCAACCCGTCGCATATGCGCGGGCAAGGCAGAAAGTCCGCGCATCTACGGGGGACCGTCGCCACCATGGGGATGCGTCCATTTTCTACATTCTGTAGTAGTTTGCGGTATGCCCGCCCAGCCCACTCCCGATCCGGAGGACGTCGGATGAGCCCGTCGATCCCTCACGCCGCCGCCTTTGACCATTTGCCGCCTATGTGGCATATCGGCTCGTCGCCATGACCGGGGGAAACCGTCCGCCTGGAGCTTCTGAGGCGTAGGCGGGAGAGGCAGCCGTTACGGCCTCATCGCCTCCACGCCCCCGGTTCGGCACTGCCGGCGCAGCAATAGCCTGAACACGACCACCCCCGGCGCGGCCCGGTCCGAGACACATGTCAACCGGACTCGCCATTTTGCGGAAGGAACGAGATCTGCATGAGTGCACCACCGCTACCCGGGGTTCTCGGTGACATCGCACCGATCCTGGACCACTGGGGTTACTTGGCCGTAGGCGGCCTGATCTTCGTGGAGGACTTCGGCATCCCCGCCCCCGGCGAGACGATCCTGATTGCCGCGGCCGTGTATGCGGGGGCCGGGCAGCTCAACATCATCGCCGTCATCGTCATCGGCGTCCTCGCCGCCATCCTCGGCGACAACGTCGGCTACCTCATCGGCCGCACCGGAGGACACGCCCTGGTGCAGCGCTACGGCAGGTACGTCTTTCTCCCGCCCGAACGGTACGAGAAGGCCGAGAAATTCTTCACCCGCCATGGCGGGAAGGTCGTCACCGTCGCGCGCTTCATCGAGGGGCTGCGCCAGGTCAACGGCATCATCGCCGGTGCCGCGGAGATGCCCTGGACCCGCTTCGTCGCCTTCAATACGCTCGGGGCGGCGCTGTGGGTCGGCTTGTGGGCGGGCGTCGGCTACTTCGCCGGCAACCACATCACCACCATCTATACCGAGGTCAACCGATATTCGACCTATCTCCTCATCGCCCTGGGCGTGCTGATTCTTGCGTTCGTGGCCCGCGCCGTTGTGAGCCGCCGTCGCGCGGCGGGCTGATCATCCCTTCCGCATCAAGGTCTTTGGGGTCGGCGACAAGCATCCGCGCTGGTCACAGCTGCCGAGGCGACGTCCTCGGTCAGCGGATACGCCCTCGGGTCGAGCATCCCGAACGTCGACCAATACGTGCTGCCCCTGGTCGGGCTGGTTGTCGTCATCTCCTTGCTGCCACCGGCCCTGGAACCTCTGCGAGCCCGCTGTCACGGCCGCAGCACCGCAAAGCCCGCCCGGAGACAGGCCGCATGAAGATCATATTCCTGATCCATCCCCGATCTTGCGTTTCCCTGCCCGGCTTCAGGGCTACCGAGGCGGACGCCGCCGTCCACCGGGCAAAGCTGCGCCTGCCAGGAGTCCGGGTCCTGGCCATTCCCAACGGCGTGGCGGACCTCGGCCTGCCACCCGCCGAAACCGCCGCCAACGTCATCGCCGCGGCCGGACGCCTGGCCCGCGGCGAGCGGTTCGGCCTGCTCACCGGGGCGCTCGCCGATATCGCCCCCATCACCCCGGCCGGACCCTGCGCATCTACGGCGTCGCCCCCGAGAAGGCCCCCTGCAACAGCTCATCGACGAGCACTGCTTGGGCGGCCAGGCGGCCCTGCCCCCGCCCACGGTTACGCGGTACTCGGAGTCATCCTCGCCCTCGGTCCGATCTTCGCTGTCGTACGGCGCCGTCTCGCCGCAGGGTGAGACCTGCACAGCGGACGGTGCCGACCATGACGGCAGGCATCAACGCCCGCTGATCGTGAGTTCGTAGTCGCCGATCAGGTCGCCGATGAGGGTTCCGGCGGTGATGTCGCTGGTGACGTGGCCAGCCATGTACAGACGGGAATAGAGGACCTCGTCCTGCATCCAACGGTAGTCCTCAGCCCGGTGCGGGGAGAGAGCGCTGAGGTAAATGACGGCAGCAGCCGCCCGGGCGGCATGGCTGGAGGGGTAGGAGTACGGCCCCTTGGCGCCGGGCTTGATGTGCTTCTCCGGGCGCAGGGTGGGGTCCAGGACGTAGGGGGCCGACTGCTTGTCCTTGGCGGCGACCTGGTCGCTGATCGTCTTGGCCATCTTCAGGGCAGGCTTGAGCTCTGCCTTCTCGGCCTTGCCCTGCTGGGCGGGGACCAGTTCGCGCTGGTCGTGCAGGTAGAGCTTCCAGATGTCCTTCTTGCCGTGGAGTTCCAGCCAGGTGGCGGCCTTCTTCCCGGCCGCCGTGCGGGTCTTGGCGAGCTGCTGGTCCTGTTGGAGTTCGGCGGCGCGCTGAGCGGCCGTGGGCGGGGTGGGCACCTGCTGGGCGGCCCAGGCGGTGAACGCCTTGTCGTCGCGAGTGGTGCCGTGCGTCTTCGTCCACTGGGCGAAGAGGGCATCGGCCTTGGTGCGCTGCGCGTCCGCCTTCTTGCCGATCGCGGCGATCTGGGCGTCGGCGAAGAGCGCGGGCGGCGGGCTCTGCTTGATCTTGTCCGTCGCGCTGGGCTTCTTCTTCGAGGAGGTGTCGGCCGTGACCAGCTGCGGTCGCAGCATGCCCACGGCGACGGCCGCGACGGCAACCAACGCGATCAGGGCGTACGGCCATTTGATGCCACGCAGGACGTTCATGCGGCTCGGATCCTTTCGAGGAGCGGTGAGGGGTTCGCCCCGGTGGTGAAGTGGGCGCGGGAGAGGCGCCGCACGTCGTTGTCGGGCAGGCCCGGGGTGAGCAGAGACTGGCCGACGATGTACTTGCTGAGCGAGACCGGCCGGACACCCATGCCGAGCAGCAGCCGGTCGGCGGGCGCGGGCTGCGCGCCACCCTTGGTCTCGATCAGGACGTGCAGGGGGTCGAGCGTGGCGGCGCGGCCGTCGCGGTGGCAGCTGAGGGCGCCGTCGAGGGTGACGCGGCTGCCGCCGTCGAGGTCGGCGAGGGCGGCGCGGACGTAACGGACCTCGGCCGCTGCGGACAGTTCCTTGGCAGTCACGGGGATGCCGGCCCGGTCCAGCACCTCATCGACGAACTGGGCCGCTTGCTCAGCCAGTTGACCGTACTCGGCGGCCGGGACCTTCAGGGCGTGCTTGACCGTGGCGCCGCGGCCGTCCTTCGTCTTCACCTCCACCCGGCACAGACCGTCCTCCGCGTACAGGCGGGTTCGGACCTTCCAGCGGCGGCGGCGCCCCTGGACATGAGCGCGCCAGGCGCCCAGTTCCGGGGTGTCGAAGTAGGTGCTGAGGTAGCTCGTCGTCCGGCGCCCGCCGAGGTCGAGGACGTGGTGGCTGCCGGCGAGGCAGGTGATGAGGCGGCGAGCACGGTCGAGCGGAACCAGGTACTTGCGGTCGACACGGTGCTGGAGCGCCGCGGCGGCGTCCACCTCGGCGAGCGTCGCACTGCGCAGCTCCTCCAGCCCCAGCCCGGCCGCGAGGGAGGGGGCGAGGGTCATGACACCGTCACCGGCTCACGCTGCTCGGTGTCCGCGTTGATCGCGGGTTCCTGCGGCTGGGCGGGGTAGCGGGCCGAGACCCGGGTGGTCTCGCGGACGTAGTCGACCTCGTCCACGACCACGGACAGCGGCGCCTGACCGAACCGGAAAGCCACGTCCTCGGCGATCATCGAGGGGTCCGGGTAGATCCGGTCGAGGGTGAGCTTCACCGTCCGGGTCGGCGGCTCGTACGACTTCGGGTCGTCGACCAAGAGCACCGTCACCAGGACCACGACGTCCAGCGCGACGACGAGCCACATCTGGCGCTGCGGCAGACCTGTGCACAGGGCTGTCACGAGCGTCACAAAGGTATAGGCGACGTCGCGGAGGGTGAAGGCCGCGCTGCGCAGGCGGACCAGGGACAGGATGCCGAACAGGCCGAATCCGACCCCGGCCGGGAACTTGCCGGCGCTGATCGTGGTCATCGCGGCGAACAGGCCGATGTTCAAAGACGCCAACACCAGCGGCATCGCCGGAACGCTGGGACGGCGGCGGTAGAACCATCCGACGAGGATCAGCAGGGTGATGACGTCGAGACCGCCCCGGGCCGTGAGGTCGGTGACCGCGATGTGGTCGGTGATGCCCTTGGCGGCGAGCACCAATGTGTGCATGGCTGTCCCTTCCGTCACGGCGCGTCGGACGGCGGACCGGTCGCGGTCCGCGGAGCACCGCGACGTGAAGGACGGTAGGGATGTCACATGAACAGACCATTAAGGCTTCCCGTCTGCTGGGCGTGGGCGGCGGGTGGTTAGCCTGACCGACATGCACTGCCTGGTCGTCGACGACGAGACCCGCCTGACCGATCTGGTCGTCCGCTATCTGACCGAGTCCGGACACACCGCCGAAGGCCGCTACGACGGCCTCTCCGGGCTGTCCGCCGCTCGCGACCCCCGGCTGGACGCCGTACTGCTGGACGTGATGCTGCCCGGCATGAACGGCGTGGAGGTGTGCCGGACGCTGCGCAGCGAGGGCATCGACGTACACGTGATCCTTCTCACCGCGCGGGGAGCGATCAGCGAGCGCGTCGCCGGGCTGGACGCGGGAGCCGACGACTACGTGGTCAAGCCGTTCGCCATGGAGGAGCTGCTGGCCAGATTGCGTGCGATATCCCGGCGCCGCCCCGATCCGGCCGGGCGGCTCCAGGTCGGCGACCTCGTCCTCGACCCCGAGCAGCAGCGTGCCTGGCGAGCGGATACCGAACTGGAACTGTCGCGGCGGGAGTTCGCCGTCCTGTGGGTGCTGATGGAGAACGCCGGCTGCGTTGTCTCGCGACTGCGGCTGCTGGAGGAGGTGTGGGACGGGGAGGCCGACCTGCGCAGCAACGCCATCGACGTGCACGTCTCCAAAGTGCGCGCCAAGGTCGACCGGGCCTTCGGCCGTACGACGATCACGACGCTGCGGGGGCGCGGCTACCGGCTGGAGACCGCACAGTGACCCTGCACGGCCGTCTGCTGCCGCGGCTTCGGCGGCTGCCCGTGGTCACACGCCTCGTGCTGGCCGTGGCCCTTACCATGTCGCTGGTCCTCGCGGGGGCGGCAAGCATCGTCTACTGGCGAGTCAGAACCGCCCTGGATCAGCAGCTCGACGACGACCTGACCACCTACCAGCACAGCCTCGACCATGCCGTCCGCAACGGGGCGCAGCTCCCGCCCGGCCCCAGCGGCAGTCTCCGGCAGGTCCTCGATGCGCACGGCCGAGTGCTGGCCTCCAGCCACGCCATCCGCCACCAGACGCTGCTCACTCCGGCCGACCGGGACTCCGTCGCTCACGGAGCCACGGTCCGGCGTGATGTCGGCTCCCTGCTGCCGATCACCCCGGGCACCCTGCGCCTGCGGGCCCATCGCGTCTCAGTCGACGGCCACCAGCGGATCGTGATCGCTGCCGTCCGGCGCGGCCACCGCGACGAAGCGTTGCGCGAGCTCCTCGCCCAGCTGGCCATTGCCTCCGGCCTGACCCTCATCGCCGCCTCCTACGTCGGCTACCGCACCGCCCGCGGCGCCCTGCGCCCCGTCGAGCGCTACCGCAGCGGGGCCGCCACGCTCGCCGACGGCACCCAGAACCTGCGCCTGGACGTACCCCATGACCGCGACGACGAGATCACCCGCCTCGGTCACACCCTCAACCACATGCTCGACCGCCTGGAGGCGTCAGCCGAACGCGAGCGCCGCTTCGTCGCGGACGCCAGCCACGAACTGCGCACCCCGCTCATGCTGATGCGCGCCGAACTCGACGTCGCCCTGCACCGCCCCCGCTCCACCGGGGAGCTCACCGAGACCCTGCGCTCCGTGGACGCCGAGGTCCAGCGCCTGATCGACCTCTCCAACGCCCTGCTGGGCCTGGAGGAACTCGGCAGCACCGGCCACATCACCCGCGCTCCCACGTCCCTCGCCAACCTCCTCGACGCCGCCGTCACCCCTCATCGACGTACCGCAGAGCGGGCCGGGCGTGATCTGGACGTCGACACCACCCGCGTGACCGTCGACATCGACGCCCGGTGGCTACGGCCGGCCGTCAGCAACCTCGTCGACAACGCCCTGCGGCACGGGCAGGGCACCGTCCGCCTCACTGCGACCGTCCACGAGGGCGTGCTGAGTGTGTGCGTCACGGACGAAGGTCCGGGCTTCTCACCTGATTTCTTGCCGCGGGCGTTCGACCGCTTCGCCCGCGCCGAAGCCAGCCGCACCAGCGATGGATCCGGCCTGGGACTCGCCTTCGTGCACGCGGTGGCCACCGCTCATGGCGGCACCGTCCACGCCGACAACGCGGGGAACGGAGCGGCTGTCAGCCTTCGCCTGCCCTGCTGACAGGCACGGGGCTTTCCGTTACTTCACTGTGCTCGGTGGCCGTGCTCGCGCAGGGGTTGATCACGGGGGCTGCCTGGAGGGCGGCGAGGGCGGGCAGCGCTGTAGCCGAGGCGAGCGCGGCGGCACGGGCAAGACGCGTCGAGGTCACCACCAGGCCGCCTCCAGGTAGTTGGTAACAGCGGGGAGGCGCGCGGGTGCTCCGGCGTAGGCGATCGGGGCCGCGATGCCCAGCAAAACCGTGGCCGCCGCACCGGCGACAGCCAGGCTCATCCGCCGCATCGTCGGACGGCGCGTCGTGCTGGGCTGTGCGGGCGCTGCGAGTCGATGTCCCGTTCTGGCGGCGATGGCGGGTACCGGTCCGGGAGCGGAGCGGTGCAGTTCGAGTCCTGCCGTGCGCTGAGTCTGGCCGCGCAGGCCGTGAAGGAGTTCGGTGAGCACCGGGCCGAGATCGGCCGGGTCACGCATCCAGGCCGCCAGGCCCGCCTCGTCCAGGGCAGCGGCGTTGGTCCGGCCGTGCCCAGGGATGCAGCGATAGCTGGCCGTCGGCAGCCCGGCGGCGAACACCTCAAGCGAGGTCAGTCCGCCGGCATTCTGGACCAGCACGTCGCAGGCATGCATCAGGCCCGGCATGTCGTCCACCCAGCCGAGGACGTTTTCGATGCCGTCGTGCCGCAACTGCTCGGTCAGAGCCTGGTTTCGCCCGCACACCACCACCGGCACGGCGATACCCGTCTCCCGTATCTCGGCAGTGGCCTGCCGCACCGGGCCCAGGCCCCACGAGCCCGCGACCAGCAAGGCCAGTGGTGCGCGCTCGGGAAGACCGAAGCGGGCACGTGCGGCGGGCCGTTGGCTGCCATGGGCGGGAATGAAGCGCGGATCGGTGACGGGGCCGGCTACCGTGACGCCGGCGGCGCCCTGGGCGTGGGCCTGGGCTGCCGGAACCGGGTGCACGGCCAGGTGGGCGTCTATGCCGGGGGCGACCCACATCGCGTGGACGGAGAAGTCGGTCAGGTAGGTGAAGGCCGGCACCGTCAGCAGGCCGCGCTGCCGCAGTATGCCGAGGACCTGGCCGGCGCCCGGGCTGGGTCCTCCGCCGCCAGCACACGCACCGACCAAGCCCCTTGCGCCGCCACCAGCGGCACCTGCCCTATAGCGGTGAAGGCCAGAATCGCCAGCTCGGTCACCCACGTGCCGGCCGCCACCGTTGCCGCGCACACCATCGCCCACGCGCCCGCACGCGGCGGCATCCGACGCCCCGCCCACGGAGCAACCACCGCCAGCACCGCGCTCACGAGCAGCGGTAGATACATCGGTATCGGCCAGAACACGGCTCATCCCCGCTCAGGCAGAGGGATCGCCGTGCAGCAACTGCTCCAGCACCTGCTCGTCCTCCGCCGACAGATCAGACACGAACCGGGCCAGCACCGCCGCACGGTCCCCTCCCTCATCCAGCAGCGAGTGCATCCCCGAAGCCGCATGCCCGGCCTGGTCATCCACGGGCGCATAGACATGACTGCGCCCCTCCCGCTGCCGGGTCACCATCCCCTTGTCGCACAGCCGCGTCAGGATGGTCAGCACCGTCGTATACGCGGCACCGGGCACCTGTTCCTGGACTACAGCCGCGGGCACCGGACCGTCAGCCGACCACAGGGCAGCCAGCACCTCCGCTGCCAGCTCGCCCCGCGCACGCCGCCGGGCCTCCCCGCGGTCGTCCTTACCGCCCGTCACCTGGCACCTCCCTCACTACTCCGCCAGGTTTTCTTCGATCGTCCAAACTACTACGAGACGTAGAGAAGCGGCCATCTCGATCGCATGGCGTCTCGAATGACCGCTTGAGCACGCGCACCCGTCGAGCAGGCTCTACAGCAGCGGAGTACAGCAACCACCACAACCGCAACCGACCGGCAGAGGAGCGCACGTCGCGTTCGCCGCCCGATTCTCCCTCTCGCACAGCTGCCGGCTGCTGATGTACCCGCTGGACGGATGGCTGGGCGCGCAGGCGGGACTGCAGTAGGGGTGGTGGCACTGGGTGCGATCGCTCTGACGGCGCCCGCACCTCGTGGATGGCGTACGGGGCCGAACGGCTGGCGGCACGACCACGACTGTCTGGCCGACGCGCTGCACACCGGTTGAGAGAGCGGGCCGGCCGAGCGCGCTCAGCCCTCGATGGCCCGCCGTACCCGGCGCGACGGCCCGAACGCGTAAAGGTCGAGGATCTCGGGCGTCTCGGCGAGGCCCGGTCCTCCGGCGCGTACCCAGGCCGCGATGTCGGCGGTCGCGTCCGGGTCGTTGACCAGCCCGAGCCAGACCGGGCGCCCGCCCGCGGCGCGTCCAGCCGTTGAGGGCTGTACGACGACGACGTTGGCCTGCTCGCAGGCGTCGAGGCAGTTCACTGCCCGGACCCGGGCGTTTGATGCCAGTTCGTTCTTGAGAGCGGCGAGTTGGGCAGCGTGGTCGACGCCGGGGATCTTGTCCGTGCCGCAGCAGCAGCCCCGGCACACGGTGACCGTGCACCGGGGCTCTGCCTGCGTGGCAACCTTGTGTCGGCGGCTCATTGGACTGCCCGTTTCCACGCCGCCTCGCGCAGCAGCCGCAGTCCGTTGAGGCCGACGATGACGGTGGACCCTTCGTGGCCCGCCACGCCGAGGGGGAGTGGCAGGGTGCCGATCAGGTCCCAGGCGACCAGGCCGGCGATGAAGACGCCCGCAATGATCAGATTCTGCGTGACCAGCTGGCGGGCCCGGCGGGACAGCGCGATCACGGCGGGGACCGTACGGAGTTCATCGCGGACGATCACCGCGTCGGCGGTCTCCAGCGCGAGGTCGGATCCTGCCCGGCCCATGGCGACGCCGGTGTGGGCGGACGCCAGGGCAGGGGCGTCGTTGACGCCGTCGCCGACGACCATCACCCTGCGGCCTGCATGCTCCAGTTCCTTGACCACGTCGACCTTGTGCTGCGGCAGCAACCCTGCCCGCACGTCGCCAATGCCGACCTCGGCGGCCAGGCGGGCGGCAGCGCGGGGATTGTCGCCGGTCAGCAGCACGGGCGCGGCCCCGGTGAGGGACGTCAGCGAGGCCACGGTCGCGGTGGCGTCGGCACGCAGTCGGTCGGCGATGGCGAGCAGTCCGACGGGGGCGCCGTCCACGGTGACAAGAACAGCGGTCCGGCCGCTCTCCTCCAGTTCGCGCGCGACGACGGCCGCCCGCGCGGAGTGTGCGTCCGAAGATCCGTCCAACAGCCGTGCCGGTGCGCCGACCGCGACCACCCGCCCGCCGACGGATGCGGTCACCCCGATCCCGGGCGTGGAGTCGAAGTCCTCCGCCACAGGGAGGTCGAGCCCGCGCTCGCGTGCTGCGTCCACGACGGCGCGGGCCAGGGGGTGCTCGCTCGGGTGCTCGGCTGCCGCCGCAAGAATCAGCACCTCGTCCTCGTCCAGTCCCGATCCGGTGAGCGGGCGGGCATCCGTGACGCGCGGCGTGCCTTCGGTCAGTGTGCCGGTCTTGTCGAGCGCGACCGCGTCGGTCTCGCCGAGGCGCTCCATGACCACCGCGGACTTGACCAGCACACCGTGGCGTCCGGCGTTGGCGATCGCCGACAGCAGCGGCGGCATGGTGGCGAGGACGACCGCGCACGGCGAGGCGACGATCATGAAGGTCATCGCGCGCAGCAGTGAACCGGTCAGCTCCGCGCCGAAGGCGAGGGGGACGAGGAAGACGGCCAGGGTCGCGGCGACCATGCCGAGCGAGTAGCGCTGCTCGACCTTCTCGATGAACAGCTGGGTGGGCGCCTTGGTCTCGGACGCCTCCTCCACCATGCGTACGATCCGGGCGATCACCGAGTCGGAGGCGTCCCGCTCCACCCGTACCCGCAGCGCGCCGGTGCCGTTGAGGGTGCCCGCGAAGACCTCGTCGCCCACCTCCTTGGCGACCGGCAGCGGCTCGCCGGTGATGGTCGCCTGGTCGACGTCGCTCGCGCCGTCCAGGACGCGGCCGTCGGCGCTGACTCGCTCACCGGGCCTTACGAGAATGGTGTCCCCGACCGCGAGTTCCTCGACGGGGACGATCACTTCGCTTCCGTCGGTGTCGAGACGGGTGGCTTTCGCGGGTGACAGGTCCAGCAGTCCTCGCACGGAGTCGGCCGTCCGCGCGGTGGCGAGCGCCTCCAGGGCGCCCGAAGTGGCGAAGATGACGATCAGCAACGCGCCGTCCATCACCTGGCCGATCGCCGCCGCCCCGAGTGCCGCCACGATCATCAGCAGGTCGACGTCGAGGGTCTTGTCCTTCAACGCCTGCAAGCCCGCCCACCCCGGCTCCCAGCCACCGGTCGCGTACGACAGCGCGTACAGCGGTCCCCACGCCCACGCAGGGGCACCGGTCAGCTGCAGTGGGAGTGCGATCAGGAAAAGGACGGTGGCCGCAGCGGCCCAGCGCGCCTCGGGCAGGGCGAAGACCCGGGTGCGGCGGCGGGGTGCACCGCCTTCGCGCGGGGCCGCGGTCCGGTCTGTCGAGGGCGCGGTCAGGGTGGAGGGCATGGGTGACGAGGGTCCTTCACGACGGCATGACGAGATGACGGCAACCGGGACAAGCCCGTGCCACCTCTCCACCATACAGGAATACATGAAGACGCATTCATGTCTTCATGTCCGTAGGATAACGGGCATGGGCCACGGAGCTGACGCCAACACCACCGCCACCGCACGCGAGCGCCTGGAATCGGTTGGTGCCGCCGACGTGGCCGCCACCCTCCAGGCCCTGGCCACACCTTCACGGCTGAGGATCCTGGCCCGCCTTCAGGAAGGCCCGTGCGCAGCCACCGAACTGGCCGACGCCGTGGGGATGGAACAGTCCGCCTGTTCCCACCAACTGCGCCTGCTGCGCAACCTCGGCCTGGTCACGGGTGAGCGGCAGGGCCGGTCGGTCATCTACGCGCTCTACGACAACCACGTCGCCGAACTCCTGGAGCAGGCCCTCTACCACGTCGAGCACCTACGGCTGGGGCTGCGCGACATCCCCGCCCCCGCGGTCGGCTGAGGCGCCGGACCCGCGCCCTCGTGGCCCGGCCCCGGCACGTGCCGCGCTGGACCGGCCACTTACGCGGTCGGGATCTCCTGCCGTCACACCGCCCATCCCGTCTTCGCGAGTTCCTGCGCGGCGGCGGCTCCGGCGGATCCTGCGCCCAGGATCACCACGTGGTGCGTTGTCATGTGTTCGCTTTCTGTGTCTTCCCGGGGCTGAGGGCTGAGGGCTGGGAGCCGGGGGCCGGGGGCCGGCGGGGGCGGTTCAGGAGCGGACGAGCCGCGCGATGGCCTGGGATGCCTCGCTGACCTTCAGGTCGGCGGCCGGGCCTCCGGCGGTCACGGCGTCCAGCACGCAGTGACGGAGATGGTCGTCGAGCAGCCCCAGTGCGACGCCCTCGAGGGCTCTCGTGATGGCCGCGACCTGGGTGAGGATGTCGATGCAGTACCGATCTTCTTCGACCATCCGGCCGATTCCCCGCACCTGGCCCTCGATACGGCTGAGGCGGTTCAGGTACTGGGCTTTGTCGGATATGTATCCGTGTTGTGCCGGGTCGGCGGCTGTGGGGCAGGTGTCGTGCTCCGGCTCGGTGATCGCGATGCTCATGACTGGCCGTTCCTTTCTGGCGTGGGCACGGCACCTCCCGTTGTTCGCAATGGGGCGCCGCGCTCGGGTGAGCTCGGCGCCCCGTGGTGTCCTGATCTACGCGGCGGTGGCGTACCTCGCCGGGTCGGCGTCGAAGAGCGGGCCGCACGAGGCGCAGCAGAACCAGTGGCGGCTGCCGTTGTAGTCACGGAACAGGCCCTGGGCCTCGGCGACTCTCCTGACGATGGAGGTGCCTGCCATGACCGGGCAGACGGCGTGGTCGTCGCCCGTGACCGGCTGGGCGGGGGCTGCAGCCTTGCTGCCGCAACAGCCGCCGGACTGAGGGGCGTTCAGGACGGTGCTCTCGTCGGTCATCCTTGCTGCCTCTTCTGTGACGGGTTGGATGGACAGGCGTCAGGTGGTCTGTGCGGTGGTCTTGAACCGGCGCAGGCGCAGGCTGTTTCCGACGACGAACACGCTGGACAGGGCCATGGCGGCACCGGCGAGCATCGGGTTGAGCAGGCCCAGTGCGGCGACCGGGATCGCGGCGACGTTGTAGGCGAAGGCCCAGAAGAGGTTGGACTTGATCGTGCCGAGCGTCTTGCGGGACAGGCGGATCGCGTCGACCGCACTGAGCAGGTCTCCGCGGACCAGGGTGATGTCGGATGCCTCGATCGCGACGTCGGTGCCCGTTCCCATGGCCAGTCCCAGGTCGGCCTGGGCGAGGGCCGGAGCGTCGTTGACGCCGTCGCCGACCATCGCGACGATCTTGCCTTCCTTCTGCAGGCGGGAGACGACGTCGACCTTGTCCTTGGGGAGAACCTCGGCGATGACCTCGTCGATGCCCACCTCGGCTGCAATCTGCCGTGCCACAGCCTTGTTGTCGCCGGTGAGCAGTACCGGGGTCAGTCCGAGGCTCTTCAGCTGAGTGATGGCCGCCGCGCTGGTTGGCTTGACGGTGTCGGCGACCATGAGCACGCCCCGGGCCTTGCCGTCCCAGCCGACCGCGACGACGGTCTTGCCCTCGCCCTCGGCCCGCGTCTTGGCGGCGGCGATCTCCGGGCTGAGGTACAGGGACCACTCGGCGAGCAGTGATTCGCGGCCCACGAGCACCGCGTGCCCGTCGACGACGCCCTGCACGCCCTTGCCCTCGACGTTCGCGAAGTCCTCAGGTGCGGGCAGCACCCCGGCCTCCTGGGTGGCGGCCTTGGCGATGGCCTGGGCGATCGGGTGCTCGGAGGAGTCCTCCAGCGCGCCCGCCAGGCGCAGCAGTTCGGCCCGGTCGGTGCCCGCTTCGGTGACCACGTCGATCAGGGTCATCCTGCCGGTGGTGACGGTGCCCGTCTTGTCGAGCACGACCGTGTCGACCTTGCGCGTGGATTCCAGGACTTCCGGGCCCTTGATCAGGACACCCATCTGGGCGCCGCGGCCGGTGCCGACCAGCAGAGCGGTCGGGGTGGCCAGACCCAGTGCGCAGGGGCAGGCGACGACGAGTACCGCGACGGCGGCGGTGAAGGCGGCAGTCACCGGGAATCCGGCGCCCAGCCAGGCGCCCAGAGCGGCGACGGCGATGGCGATGACGATGGGGACGAACACCCCGGAGACCTTGTCGGCGAGCCGCTGCACCTCGGCCTTGCCGGTCTGCGCGTCCTCGACGAGCTTCGCCATCTGGGCGAGCTGGGTGTCCGACCCGACACGGGTGGCGCGCACCACCAGGCGGCCGCCGGCGTTCACGGTGGCACCGGTGACGGCGTCACCTTCACTCACCTCGACGGGAACGGACTCGCCCGTGAGCATGGACGCGTCTACCGCGGAGGTTCCCGAGACCACGACACCGTCGGTGGCGATCTTCTCGCCCGGGCGGACGATGAACTCGTCGCCTGCGTTGAGGTCCTCGACCGGGATCTTCGTCTCGATGCCGCCGCGCAGCACCGAAACTTCCTTCGCGCCGAGTTCCAGCAGGGCGCGCAGGGCCGCTCCGGCCTGCCGCTTGGATCGCTTCTCGAAGTAGCGGCCGGCGAGGATGAACATCGTTACGCCTGCGGCCACTTCGAGGTAGATGTTCGAGGCGCCGTCGGAGGGTGCGAGTGTCAGCTCGAACGGGTGCGTCATCCCGGGGATTCCGGCCGTGCCGAAGAACAGCGCGTACAGCGACCACAGGAATGCCGCGATCGTGCCCATGGATATCAGCGTGTCCATGGTTGCGGTGCCGTGCTTGAGATTCGTCCACGCGGCCTTGTGGAACGGCAGCGCCGCCCACACGATCACCGGCGCCGCGAGCGTCAGCGACGCCCACTGCCAGTACGTGAACTGCAGCACCGGGATCATCGCCATCGCGATGACGGGAACCGTCAGCAGAACCGAGGCGACCAGGCGGTTGCGCAGCGATGTCAGCTCCGGGTCGGCCTCGTCCGGGTTCTGGCCCGATGCGGCGGCCTTCGGCGTCGGCTTGGGGGCAGGCAGGGCGGCCGTGTAGCCGCTCTTCTCGACCTCGGCGATCAGAAGGGCCGGGTCGTAGCCCTCAGGGACGGTCACCTTGGCCTTTTCGGTGGCGTAGTTCACCGTCGCGGCGATGCCGTCGAGCTTGTTCAGCTTCTTCTCGATGCGCATCGCGCACGAGGCGCAGGTCATCCCACCGATGTCCAGTTCGACGCTCGGCCCCCCGGCGGGAGGCGCTGATGTGCTCATTGCAATCCTTCTCTCAACTCGTCCGACGCACTGACCGGTTCGGTTCAGTGGCCGTGGGAGCTCGTGTCGTGGGTGCCGGTATCGGTGTCAGCGCCGTCGCCGCGGGTGGCGTCGAGGGCGAACTTGGCGGTGTGCACCTTGCCGTCGACCTTGAAGTCCAGGTACAGCAGGTAGCGGCCCGCGTTCGGCGCCTCGGCGCCGAACGAGATCTCCGGACCGGTCGTCTCACCGGCCGAGGGCTCCTCGCCCTGCGCGTGCACGTGCAGGTAGGCGAGATCTCCCTCGCGCAGCGCGACAAGATGTCCGTACGCGCCGAGGTAGGGCTGCAGGGTGGTGACGGACTTTCCGTCGCGGGTGATCCTGACGGTCAGTTCGCTGGTCTTTCCGGCGACGAGATCGCCGTCGACCGAGGCGGTGAAGCCGTCGACCTCGTCGGTCGTGCTGACCGTCTTGGCCGGGTCGGGGGTGAACTGGCCGGCGACATCGACCGTGCTGGTCAGCGTCATGCCATCAGAGCTGTTCTTGGGGGTGAAGTCCGTGTAGATGCGGTACGTGCCCGCGGTGTCCCACTTCCACGGGACCGACCATGTGCCGGTGGCCTTGTCGAGCGTCGGGTGCACGTGACGGAACCGGGTGCCGTCGGAACGCACCACGATCAGGTGCAGCTGCTTCTCGTGCGCGGTCTTGTACCCGAGCAGTGGGTCACCCGCCCTGTTCTGGATCTGGAAGCTCAGCTCGCCCGGGTCGCCGACCTTTTCGGGCGAGCTCACGGACGTCAGCACGTAGCCGTCGGCCGAGGCCGACAGTCCTGCGGGCGTATCCATCGGCATCGACGGCTTCTTGTCCGTCATGTCGCCGTGGCTCTCCGTGGTGCTTTCGTTCTTCCAGTCGGCGACCACGCTGTCGGGTACAGCCACAGCGGAGATGCCGAGCGCTCCGGTGAACGCGACTGCCAACCCCGCGCCGTACAGCGCCAGACGTCCTGCTGCGTTCATCGGACACGCACCGCCGAATAACCGGCCTCGTCCACGGCCGCCAGCACCTGAGCGTCGTCGACGGCATCGGAGCCGGTGACCACGAGCTTGCCGGTCTGCGCGCTGACCTGGATGCCCTCGACACCGGCGATCTTGACGACCTCCTCGCGGATGGACATCTCGCAGTGGCCGCAGGTCATGCCCGTCACCTGGTACTCGTTGCTGCTCATCACGTATCCCCTCATCGGTCAGATACCCCTTGGGGGTATCGATGTCCTGAACCATATACCCCCTAGGGGTATTCCGCAATCGGGGAGCATCTGCGCTCGGGCATGGTGCGGCGGCTTCACTCGTGTCGCCGCCCCTTGACCGCACCCCCGCGCCTGGTGCTGCGAGCCGGCTCTCGAGGGGGCTGCGGCAACGCCCCCCAGCGGTCGTCGCATCCCGTGCGGGTCGTCGGGCAGTGCGATCACGCGGCCGCCGAGCCGTTCCGCCGGAACGACCGGCCCTTGGTCCCCCCGCTCCGCCGGGTCTGTGTGCTCGACGGCGGCGCAATGCCCTGCCATCGACCACCGGCAGCGCGTGCGCCGCGTCTCATGGATGAGCTCTCGCGCCTGCCCGCCCGTCATCGATGGGCGGGTATCTCAGGGGGCGCGCATCCGGAAGGTGGCGGAGGTGCCCGCTTCGGCTTCCGTCGGGCTGGGCGCAGCCCGCTCAAGCCGACGGGGTCGACCTTGACGGCTTCCGTCGGGCTGCGCAGCTCCCGGACTACTTCTGGCTGGCGCAGCGGCACGCCTCGCCCCAAGCCTGGAGCGCTTGCAGTGTGCAGGTCGCCAGACAGCGAAGAACGGCTCGCCCGGGCCGGGATGTGACTGCGGCGACAACGGTCGACAGGGGGACCGGTCCCGGCGTTCGATCTGCGGCGTTGGGCATCTGTATCCACTCCTTCATACGGGAGGGGGGTATGTGCGTGCTGCAGTCTACATACATACCCCTAGGTGGTATGAGGTATGTGGCGCCGAGCGCGCCCTTGCAAGAAGGCCGCCCGTCACGATCCCGGGTGCGCGATGGCGCACTGGGGCATCGCGCATCCCGAACTCGCCCTTCCGGCGGCCGACCGGCTGAGGAACATGGCGCCTGAGGCCTCGCACACAGCGCACATGGCCACCCACGTGCACGCCGCCTGCGGCGACTGGCGCGTGTGGTCGATTCCAACGTCGCCGCGGCTGACGCGGACGACAGGCACTTCGAGCACGAGAACCCCGGCGGCTGGGCCTACGTGTACCGAGTGCACGATCTGATGGTCGGGGCCTACGGCGCCGTGATGGCCGGAAAATCCCGCGAAGTCCTGCGCGCAGCGCACCGGCTGGATGGGGGCGTCACGCCCGAGCTGCTCCAGATGTCCCGTCCTCCACCGGCCGACCCGGTCGAGAGCCACCGCACCGCACTGCCGCACGTACTGATCCGCTTCGGCCGGTGGCGGGACATTCTCGACCTCGAACTCCCCGAGGGTCAGGAGCTGTTCTGCTCGACCGCGGCGGTGATCCACTACGCGCGCGGTGCAGCCTTCTCCGCGCTCGGACGCATCTCCGAAGCCGGGCCGGCCCGCACCGAGTTCACTGCTGCCGTTGCCCGGGTGCCCGACGGCCGGCTCGACTCCGTGTCGGCCGAGAGGGCCGACGCGCTCAAGGTCGCAGCCGCAATGCTCGAAGGTGAACTGGATTACCGCAAGGGCGACTTCGACGAGTCGTTCGCCGCGCTGTGCCGCGCCAATCGAGCTGGAGGGCGTACGGGAGAGCGGCAACGCCAGGCCTGCCGCATGCCTGCGGTCCGCGGCGCCTCGTCCTGACGCCAAGTGACCTGCCAGAAGCCCCCGTTGAAGCCCTGGTGGCCTCGGATGTTCTGCCCCGTCATGGCCGCCGGGGCCTGTGCGAACCCCGGGGTCGCGGATCGGCAATCCGCCTCAGTCTTCGGCCGCATCACGTGGGCCAGGTCGACGAGGGGCTGTTCCATCGAGGCACCCTCTTCTGGAATACCCCCTGGGGGTATATGGTTCTGACGGGTGCAAGAGCGGGAAGCACCCGAAGGCCCAACACACCCATGGAGATGCCATGAATAACCACACCGGTCACAGCCACGTCGGCCACGGTGGAGCCCGACCCGGTGGACTGTCGGTCTCCGAGAACGGGTACACCCTCGAGCTCGACTCGACGCTCTTCGCCGTCGGCGTGCAGCCGGTCGGCTTCAGGGTGATCGGCCCCGACGGGCACGCAGTGACCGAGTTCGTCCCCGAGCACGAGAAGGAACTGCACTTCATCGCCGTCCGGCGCGACACGTCCGGGTTCCAGCACGTGCACCCGGTGAGGGACGAGAAGGGCGCCTGGAGCACTGAACTGGCCCTCGATGCGGGGGACTGGAGGTTCTTCGCCGACATTCACCCGGCAGGCCACGACGGCGCCATGACGTTGGGCATCGACGCCGCGGTCGCCGGACTGTACGACCCCCGGCCGCTGCCCGACGCCGCCAGGACCGCGCAGATCGACGAGTACACCGTCACGCTCGACGGAACACTCCTGCCCGGTGAGGCGAGCGAACTGACCCTCACCGTCAGCCGGAACGGTCGTCCCGTCACCGACCTGCAGCCCTACCTGGCCGCGTACGGGCATCTGGTGGCACTGCGCGTCGGTGACCTGGGTTACCTCCACGTGCACCCGGATGGCGAACCCGGTGACGGCGCCACCGCACCGGGACCCGAGATCACCTTCATGGCAGTCGCACCCTCGGCCGGTACCTACCGCCTGTACCTGGACTTCCAGCACGACGACGTCGTCCGGACGGCCGAATTCACGGTGCACACGACCGAGACAACGCCCCACCCGGACGCGGCGTCCCAGGGCCCGTCCGAACACAGCGGTCACATACACCACTGACCGCGTGAACGCAGATCCCACAGTGGAAGGAGCGACATGCCCCGCCTGACGCGACTCACGCCCGACACCGCGGTCGGCTCATCGCGTGACCTGCTGGCCGACCTCGTCTCCCGCCATGGCCAGATCGGGGACATGGTGTCCACGATGGCGCACTCGCCGGCCGTACTCGGCGGCTACCTTCAGCTCAGCCGGGCCATGGGACGAGCCAAACTCGACCGCAGGACCAGCGAACGGATCTCGATCGCCGTCCAGACCCTGCAGGGATGCCGGCTGTGCCTCGACGCCCATGTCGGTGCAGCCCGCGCCATGGGCGTGGACGAGGAAGAGATCGAGCGAGCCCACGCCGGTACCTCGGCCGATCCCGCGATCGCGGCGATCATCGCCCTCGCCCTCCAGATCTACCGCGAGCCGATGTCGATCACCGACGAACAGATCACCGCGCTGCGCGCTCACGGCTACAGCGACCGCGCGATAGCCGACGTCGTCGGCGTGGTCGCACTCAACATCCTCACCGGCGCCTTCAACCTCCTCGCCGGCCTCACACCGGGGAGCGACACCGGTGCGTAGCGACACCCCCGCCTGTACCCGCGGGGCGTGGCCCTCACCCAGGGGCCGCGCCCCGCCGCACGGACACGGAAGGAACCCCGCCATGCGTCTGTTCGCCGTCCGCGACTACCGCCACCTGTTCGGCGCCCAGGTCATCGCCCTGTTCGGCACCGGGCTGACCACCGTGGCCCTCGGACTGCTCGCCTACGACCTCGCCGGCCCACGCGCCGGAATGGTCCTCGGCACCGCCCTGACCATCAAGATGGTCATGTACGTGGTCATAGCCCCGCTGGCCGCCGCGTACATCGACCGGCTCCCCAGAAGGGCCCTCCTGGTCCTCCTCGACGTGATCCGCGGTGCGGTAGTCCTGGCACTGCCGCTGGTCACCGAGGTCTGGCACATCTACATCCTGATCGGCCTGCTCCAGGCCGCCTCCGCGGCCTTCACCCCCACGTTTCAGGCCGTCATCCCCGACATCGTCACCGACGAGTCCGCCTACACGCGAGCCCTGTCCGCCTCCCAGGTCGCCTCCACCATGGAGAGCCTGCTCAGCCCCGTGCTGGCAGCCGTCGCCCTGACCTCTATGACCTTCGACCGGCTGTTCCTCGGTACCTCCGCCGGTTTCATCATCTCCGCCCTGCTCGTCCTGTCGACACGCATTCCCGACGCCCGCCCCAGTACCCACACCAAGGCATGGGACAAGGCGGCAGGCGGAATCAGAACCTTCCTCACCACGCCGCGACTGCGCGGCATCATGGCGCTCAACCTCGTGGTCGCGTCGGCCGGTTCAATCGTCGTCGTCAACACCGTCAACTACGTCCGTGACGAGCTCGGCGGCACACAACAGGACGTCGCCTGGATGCTTGCCGCCTCCGGCACCGGAACCCTCCTGGCCGCGCTCGCCCTGCCCCGCGTAATCGACCGGATCACCGCCCGCACCATCATGATGACCGGTGCCGGCGTCCTGGCCGGCGGCACGATTGCCGCGGTGACGCTCATCGCGGTCGGCCTCACCACATGGACCGGCACGGCGATCATCTGGGCCGTGATCGGCATCGGCATGGCACTGATCATCACGCCGACGGGCAAGGTCCTGCGTGCCTCCGTCGCACGAAACGCGATCCCCGAGGCATTCGCGGCCCAGTTCTCCCTGTCACACCTGGCCTGGCTGATCACCTACCCCGTCGCGGGCGTGCTCGGCACGAACGCCGGCCTCACCCTCACCTGGTCCGCCCTCGCGATCCTCGCCGCGGCGGGAGCGATCGCTGCCCTCCTGCTGTGGCCGCGCCACGACGGGGGAGGAACCGTGGGTGAGTTCGCCACAACCGCCTGGCACATGTCCAGCAAGGACCGGACCACCCTGACCAAGGCCGCGTGAAGCGCCACGGCGCGGTCCCCTGGCTGTCAGGCTGTCAGGCCGTCAGGTCTGCGGTGCGCGTCAGTTGGCGTTGTTGCCTGTGAGGGCCGTGCCGAGGTGCTTGAGCAGTGCGTCGAGTGCTGCCAGCTGTTGTGGTTCGAGCGAGTCGAAGCATCGACGGAGTGCGTGCGTTCCAGCTTGTTCTGCGGCTGCCAGCGTCACGCGGCCCGTCTCGGTCAGGGAGACGGTTTTACGGCGGCGGTCCTCGGGGTCGCAGGTCCGGGCGACCAGGCCGAGGCGTTCGCAGCCTTCCACGGCTTGGGTGACGGAGCGGGGTGCCTGTCCGAGCGTGGTGGCGAGCTCGGCTTGGTGGAGCGTGCCGCGGTCGGCCAGCACCTGGAGGATTTTGGTGCGGGACAGGGACAGACCGGCGGTCGACGTCATGTACCGGTCGACCTGTTCGCGCAGGCCGTGGGCGAGGGCGAGGAAGGAGAGCCCCACCTGCTCCGGAGTGCTGGCCGTGGTTGCTGCTTCGGGCTGGTCCATGGTTCGGGTATCCTCGCACAACATGATCGTGAGGTACCTCATGAATGGAATTGTGAGATGGACCGCCCCGTCGCAGTAATCACCGGAGCCACCTCCGGACTGGGCCGCATCGCCGCGTTCGAGCTGGCCCGCCAGGGCTACCGCATCGGCGCCGTGACCCGCTCCCGCAGCAAGGCCGAAGCGCTCGTCACCGACCTCAAGGAGGTGACCGACGCGCCCGTGGACGTCTTCCACGCCGACCTCGGCCTGACTGCGCACGCGCGCCGGGTGGGTGAGGAGATCGCCGCGTACTACCCGCGCCTGGACGTTCTGATCAACAACGCGGGTCTGCACGCCTTCGCACAGCGGGTCACCGCTGAAGGCTTTGCGGACATGACAGCGGTGAACTACCTGAGCCCGTTCGTCCTGACCGGGGCGCTGGCGGCGAGGCTCGGCGCCTCCGCCCCGGCCCGGATCGTCAACGTCGCCTCCGAGGCATCCCAGCAGGCGAAGACGATTGCTCCGGCCGAGGACCTGCGCCGCACTGGCCCCTACAGTCGCCGGGAGTCGATGACTCTGTACGGGCGCACCAAGCTGATGACCATCATGTGGACGCAGGAACTCGCCCGGCGCCTGGACGCGGGCAAGGTGACCGTGAACTGCTGCGACCCCGGCTTCAACGCGACCGGCCTCGGCCGGGACCTGCCGGGCTCCGCCGTACTGCAGCGCGTGCTGAACACCCTGAGGATCGGCGACCCCCGCAAGGGCGCCGGCATCATCGTGCGGCTCGCCACCGACCCGGCCCTCGGCCGCACCAGCGGCGGCTACTTCTCCGTGCGCGACGCCCGCCCGCTGCAGTGCCCAGAGCCCGGACGGGACCCGCGCGTGCAGCGCGAACTGTGGGACGAGACGGTGGCACTCCTCGCCGCCCGCCGCTCGGCCGGCTGAGCCTGGGGCGTCGGTCTCAGGGGGCAGCCAGTACCGGGGTACCGGCCCGGCTGCAGATTCGTCCTCGAGTAGCTCATTTCGGCCGCACACGACTCCTGCGTACGCCACCGATGAGGAAGGCCTGGCGACCTGCTCCGCCAGGACCCGTGCCGCCGCCGGATCCGTGATTGACACGATCGGGCGCATGGTCCGCTCTTGAGTGCGCGACCTGGACACGGCTTGGGCAGCTCCGAGAGACGCCCGAGGCAGGGTGCGGGGGCTCGTAAAGTCATTGCTGCTGGGACGGGGGGCCTGCAGTGCGCAGGCCGCACCGCAGTGCTGCCCCACGCAGTCGCCCGGGACTCCGGCGCCCGGCTGGCCGAACCACGCGGTACACACCCGTGGCAGGGATGGACGTTCTCCGCCGGATGGCACACCCGCGACCGGCTCGACGTCACACTCGTCGAGCCGGACACCGTGGCGGAGATCGCCGCCGACATAGCGCGCGACACAGCGGGCAGATGGCGCCATCCGGTCCGCACCCACCGCATCCGCACCGACATCACCGCGGACGAGGTGCCGCTGTTCGGCCACGACGGCATCGGCTCGAAGCCGCGCGGTGGCCGGGCGCAGTGACAGCCCTGCGCGCGGCAAGGGCTCCGCACCACGGCCAGAACCACCCACGCCGACTGGTCAGGATCGCCCGGCCCGGCACTGTCCGGGCACCTCCACGACGGAACCCGTATGTCCGTGGCGGTCTGGGCGTGGTGCTGCCGCCGGCGAGTAAATGCCGTGTGCGGGCGGCAGCACCACGGGCCGGGTCAGTTGGAGGGCAGGACCTTCCAGGAGCCGGTGCCGGCGCCGCGGTCGGTGTAGTGGCTTGTGACGACGTCGTACTTGGCGCCGGACTGGTTGGCGCCACCGTTGGTGTCGAGGAACCCGCCGTTGGCGGACCCGTAGTCGTTCAGCAGATGCACGATGTCGTCGGTGCGGATCCGGCCGTCCGTGGGCGAGGACGTCTTGCCGAAGATGTGCCACTTCCCCGTGCCCGGGCCCCGGTCCTTGGTGGAGGTGGCCGACACCATGTACTTGGCGCCGCTCTTGGTGGAGACGCCGTTGGTGTCGAGGTAGGTGCCGCTGCCGTACTGGTTGACGAGGTAGATGACGTCGCCGCTCGTGACGTGCGTACCGGCCGCCTTTCCGGTGGCGGAGACGACCTTCCACACCGACGTTGCCGGGCCCCGGCTGTTCGGGGTCTGGTTGGTGTTGACGTTGTACGTGGCGCCGGCCTGGCTGGAGACGCCGTTGGTGTCGAGGTACCCGCCGTTACCTCCGTACTGGTTCTGCAGCAAGATGTTGCTGCCGTAGGTCAGGTCGGTGCCCGCGGCATCAGCGGCCGAGGCGGTGAACGAGCCGGCAGTGGCGGCGAGAACTGCTGCGGTGGCGCCGACGGCCAGGCGCTGCTTCACAGTACGGAACACAACTTCCCCTTCATTACTGTGCGTGCTTGCATGTGCACGTTAAGTGATCTTGGTGAAGGTTGGAAGCCTCCCCGGGAGTGAACCACTTTCGAGTCGGCCCGAGGCCCCGCTCTTTCGAGTGGCTTGCCGAGCGTCCGTCAGGTCGGTGGCCTGCTCGGCGAGGCCTGACTGGGCGTCAAGGTCGCGCCCGCTGTCTGGTGGCGAGGTAGGGGGCCCAGCTCGTTCCGGCAAGCTGCGACCACCTGTGGGCGGTCGGCCCGCCGGGGGCCGGCGCGGCCAATGCAGTTGCTTTTGAGGTGCGGGGACCGTTGCCCAGAGTGTGACGGGGTGGGGAGCAGGACAGCGGGTCCGAATTGGGATCTTGACGAAGGTGTTCACCGCGGAGCTGATCGACGCGGCGATAGCCAAACACGACCGGGCCGAGCAACGGCGCCGCCTCCTACCGGCGCGGCTGGTCGTGTACTTCGTTCTGGCCCTGTGCCTGTTCGCCCGAGAGTCGTACGAGGAGGTGCTGCGCGTGCTAACCAGTGGCATACCTGGCAGCCGTGCGCTGACCAGGGTGAACCGGTCCTCGTTATGCCGAGCGCGGTCCCGGCTTGGTGAAGACGTGCTGGAGACGCTGTTCAGGGAGGTGGCCGGACCGCTCGCCACGTCGGCCACGCCCGGAGCTTGGTGGCGTGGGCTACGGCTGCTGGCCCTGGACGGCACCCAGTTCGACCTCCCGGACTCAGCGAGCAACGGCGACACCTTCGACGGCCCATCCACTGGCGGCATTCCCTTCGGCTTCCCCCAGGTGAGGGCGGTGGTGCTCGCTGAGATCGGAACGCACGGAGTCATCGACGCCCGCCTCGGCGGTTACCGCGACGGCGAGCGCAGCCTCGCCTACCGGCTGGCTGGCTCCACTGGCCCAGGCGACCTGGTCATCGCCGACCGTGGCTTCTGGTCGGTTGAGTTCGCCCACGCCTTCACCGTGACCGGCGCGAACCTACTGGTCAGGCTCCAGTCCAACCACCTCGGCACCGCTCAGAAGGAACTCCCCGACGGCTCGTACTTGTCGATGATGCGCCCAGGCAAGGAGGTCCGGCTCAGGGCGGGACGGGAAGGCCGGACCCTGCCCAAACATACGATCTACCGCGTCATCACCTCCACGAAAGACGGCAAGGCCACCTACCTCGCCACATCGCTGCTGGACCCTGAGCAGTACCCGTCGGCCGAGCTGATCGCGCTCTACCGAGAACGCTGGGAGATCGAGCTGGCCTTCGACGAGATCAAGAACCACCTCGGTCCCGGCGGCCCGATCCGATCCCGGACGGCAGAAGGCGTCCGGCAAGAGCTATGGGCCTACCTCGCAGTCCACCACGCGATCCGCCGGTTCGCCCACGCCGCAGTCCTCGTCGGCCCCGCCGTGGATGCGGACCGCATCTCCTACCTCAAGTGCGTCCGCATCATCCGCCGAAGCATTCCTTCCCAGCTCGGAGGCAACAAGGCCAAGCTCACCCGTTCCCTTGCCGAGGGCGGGCAAGAAGCACGCAGCCGACTTCTCCCGGCCAGGCGAAACCGGAACTGTCCCCGGGCAATCAAGAAGCCCAACCGGTGGCCCGTGCTGAGGACCCGCGCCGGGCGGGACGTGGTCGAGCCCGGTCGCTGGGTCCTCAACCAGACCAAGAAGCAGAAGATCAGTCGGCGGGCTGGAAGACCGGCGCTCAAGTCGGGCCAGGCCACGTGACTGTCCAAAGACGTCGTTCCTTATAGCGTTGTCCCCTCTTCCCCACCCGGTCGATGCAGTGCTGGAGGAGTGCATCCGCCCCACATGGGGCGATCAGTGCACGTCAAACTCGTAGCCGTGCTGGATATCCACGGGGCAGCTGAAGACCCGAAGGTCTCCCCATCTGCCGACCGTGATGCGCGTGGTGTGGTCGCTGGCCACAGCGAACAGGAGCTTCATGGACGCGTCGCAATCACGGCAGCGTATGTCCCATGGGTCGGTCAGGTGCCAGGTAGGCCACCCACCGAACTTGCATCCAGCGACGCGCGTAATGACGTCGCCCCCGCCCTCCTCACCGCCGGTATCCTCCACCAGCCGTTGCACGTCTTCCCTTAGGTCGTCCGGTAGTTCCTGCGGAAAGGGAAAGTCCGTCAGCGGCACTGGTGTCAGCTTGCACGGTCGCGGCGAGAAGCCGTAGTCTTCGTCTTCTTGCCGCACAGGTGCCGGGGCCGAGAGCGGCTCCTGCGGCAGGTCTGCTGCCCGCCGCCACCGGATCTCCACGACTGGGCTGCCGTCCGCCTGCGGAGCTGGTGGGTCCCAGTGCGTGTTCGGACACCACAGGAGCTGGAACAAGTCAGCGCCCTCCGGCCACCAGTCTCCCGGCGCGTCCCGTTGGAAGACCTGTACTACTGGCAGCATCGCCACAGGCGGCAACCCGGACGGCTCCAGTTCGTCCGGCACGGAGCAGTGCGGCCAGGGTTCGTCTGACGGCCAGAGCATCGGCCCGGCAATGGAACTGTCGTAAAGCTCGGGCGTCCCAGGCGTCGGATGGAGGACAACCGCTGGCCGCCCATAGGGCACGAGGCCAGGTACGGCGGTGATTATCGCATCGGCGGATGGCCTGTTCGAGTAAGGCAGCATGGCTGGATCCTAGGAGGTTGCCGCCTACGGCGCTGGTGTCGTCGAGCCATGCACGGCGGGTCTGAGCTAGAAGCTAAAACAACTGCATTGGCCGGCGCGGCCCCCGGCTCGCGCCGGGAGGCGGCGGGCAGGGGTGTGGTGCGGCGAGGGTGAGCGGCACGGGTAACTCCACCCGCCTAAGAGTCATCACGTAATGCTGTGATGTCCGCCCGGTGTCTGCACGGACCTGGCACGCCTGGGTGGTGTGCTGTCCGTGCAGCCGGCTGCTCCGACGTGGGCCTTGTGCCGCTTGGTTGCGGGTCGGGTCTCATTCGGGGTTTGTCCGGTACCGGGTGGTGGCGTTTCGCCGAGCAGAGGCCCACGGCCGGAATGTTCCGGCTTCTGGGCTGCCGCGTGGGTGCGGCCCCGGGTGGGGCTGGCACCGCGCTGCGGTTGACTCGACAGGGCTTCTTGCAGCCCTTCATGGAACAAGATCTGTGTGTGGCGTGCCTGGACTATGTCCAGGCGCGCGGTGCTGGGGGCGTCCGGGTCGGTGAGGCGGACGTGGGCGCCCAGAGCCGCGGAGACCTTGTCCCGGTCGCCGACGAGCCCGCACGAGGTGCAGACATGGATCCGGGCGGCAAGGGTTTTGATGACCTTCTCGCCGCAGAAGCAGGTCTGGGACAGCTTCGTGGTGAAGGTGGAGGCGCGAAGCATTCGCCCGCCGGATTTCTCGCACTCGCGGCCGATGGCGGCTATGAGCCTGCCTGGTGTGGTGGCTTGGAGGGCTTTGCCCCACCGGCGGTACCAGGTGCGGATGTCGCAGTCCTCGACGGTGAGGTTCGCGCCGTGGTCGGTGATGATGTCTGCGGCGATGAGCCGGGCACGGTGGTCTTTCGCCGCGGCCTGGGTGGCGGCGGCTTCGGCGAGGCGGGCCCGGTTGAGCCGGTAGCCGGCCGACAAGCTGTCGCGCCAGTATGCCTGCTTCGGCACCCCGGCCTTGTTCGCCGCCCTCGCACCGCGGGGCATATCGAGGGCCCGTGCGGGCAGGCCCGCGTCCTGGCGCCGTTTGGCCCGGTCCTGCTGGCGTTTCGACGGCCCGTACTGGGTGGGGTTGAAGGCACGGCGGGAGCGGTCCAGGGCGCGTTTGCCGCCGCGTTCCTTTCGTCGGGTTTTCGCCAGAGCGGAGAGCTCGGAGTCCGAGGGCTCGACGCGGGTCGCCTTGATGTCGCCGTCGGCGGGGTCGAAGGAGCTGGGGAAGGAGACGATGGACAGGTTGGAGACGTTGCCGTCGACTCCGCCGGCCCGCTCCAGCTCAGCCGCCGCTGCACGCCGGGTCTTCGTCGTGGGGGATGCGTAGCCGCCGGCCAGGACCATCAGGTGGGCCTCGTACGCCCACCCGCCGGGTACGGACGCATCCCGGCGGCGCACGAGGTCAATCTTGTGCCAGGTCTCCGGGTTGTTCAGGAAATGCAGCAGATATGGCCAGCGTCCGGAGCCGGACGGCAGGCGCACGGGCAGGACCAGGTCGCCGCGGCCGCTGTCGGCGCCGCCGGTGAACACGACCGCCAGCGCTCCGGTGTGGTCCCACCAGGTCGCAGCCCGCGTTTTCGGCGTGCCCTTCGCGGTCACCTCACCCGTCTCTGTACGACCGACAGGGCGTGAGGGTGT
>NZ_JBHVEE010000018.1:0-1847 GCF_042802415.1 Streptomyces sp. NPDC057486
CCGCCGCCGGACTGGGTGGGGGTGGCGGCCGAGGCGGCCGGGGCGCCTGCGACGGTGCCGGCCACGACTGCGGCGCCGGCGGCGAGCATGCCCATGGAGAGCTTCTTGGTCTTGGTCATGCGGGCGAACTTCGTGGACATCGCGGTGAACTGCATTCGGTAATTCCTCTTCCGTCGGGGGGTGATGCCAAGAATTGTTAATCGAGAGGAAATCCTGGGTCAATGCCCCCCTTTTACTAAAGGGTTTCGTACTGGGTGCCGGAAATGATCGGGGGAGGTGCCGTCGAGGCTGCAAGTGGGGTCCCTGTGGGTCTACTATCCGGCTTCGGAGTGATGGCGGTCACGTGGCCCACCCCACACGGCAAATGCCTCAAATCGGCACAAGAGTGGCGCGGGTCACGTGGTCTGCGTCATATAAAGGGCGCCCTATTCGCTCACCGTAATGCCGAATAAACGCACTGTATTGATGGTGGTGCGGTGATTACCGGCGCGAATCCGAGGGGAATCCCGACCGGGCGGCCGGCGTGTGACCGACCGGGTGGCGGCGCATGACGGGGGGCGGCGCGCGGCGCGTGCCGCCCCCCGTACGGCAGGGCTGGTCCGGTGTCGCGCGGCCGTGTGCATGGGCTTGGCCGGGGGAGACCTGTGAAGCCCGGGTGGCAGGGGGCGGGCGGATAGCGGTGTGCCGCAGGGCCCGGGGGACCGCGGTGCCCGGTGCGGTTGCGTCAGCTGTTCGCGCCGCCGCCCGGACCTGCACCACCGAAGGCCGCCCCGGGCGGCGGGGGACCCGACGAGCACCGTCAGTGGCCACCCGGGCCACGCCGGGTATCGGCCCACCTCCCGTCTGTGTGGGCACAGACCCCGCACCCGCCAGGCGATGGCCGCCCCGCCCCGGCGGGGTCACCGCAGGCCCCCCGGGGGCTGAGGAGCTGCCGGCCCGGTGCACCTGGCTTTGGCCACGAGATCGAGCAGCACCTCGGCAGCGGTCCGGGCGTCACTCACCGCTGACGCGGCATCGGATTGATTGTTCACGAGTTTCGGTTCCGGCTCAGTCTCTGTGGAGCGGCCACGCACCGTCCGCCGGCGCCGGGCCGCGCCGAGGCGACCGGTTTCCACCCCGCAATGAGGAACCGGGGCCCAGGACGGGCAGCTGGTTGCCACAGGTACGTGAGGTCCTGGCTCCGGGCGGGCGCCCGGACGGAAGAGGGACACGAGCCGCCGGCGATCCCCGTTCGAAAGAACCGGCCCCGTCGCGTACGACGCTGCACAGACCCTCCTGCAGGAGTTCACCGGTTTGACCCTGGGCATCGGCGGGCCAGGGATCGGTTGTGCCCGCACACCGTTCGAGCCGGATCCGGCGGAGCCGGCCACGTGAAGGCGATGCCGGCCCGGGACCGCCGGCCGGCGGGGCACCGCACGCAGGGAGAAAGAGGAGCAGCGAGGACCGAGGTGGACCGGCCCTCGCCGCAGCCCGCACGCACACCGGAAACTGTGCTGCGTATCGCTACGCCATCAGGCAGCGCAGTACGCGAACGCCACTGCGCCAAGGACGTCGGCGGTGGGATTGCCGAAGGCGACAGTCCAGCTGTCGCCGAAGGTATGGGTGGTGGTCTGGAGACAGGCACCCGGAACAACTCCGTAGCCCGAGCCCCACCCGCCGGAGACAGCCGTCCGGCCCGCAGGGCAGACGGCCGTACTCTCCACATGAATCCCGCCCGCAGACACATTCACGAGGGGTCCCTGCCATTGGGTGAGGCCGGCGATACCGCTAGGGCCCCGCTCACCCTGCTTGCCCTGCGCACCGGGTGTGCCCCGCTCGCCCTGCGCACCGGGCGTGCCCTGCTGGCC
>NZ_JBHVEE010000018.1:1945-99006 GCF_042802415.1 Streptomyces sp. NPDC057486
CCCTGCGGTCCTTCTGGTCCGGGCTCACCCTGCTCGCCCTGCGCACCGGGCGTGCCCTGCTGGCCCTGCGGTCCTTCTGGTCCGGGCTCACCCTGCTCGCCCTGCGCACCGGGCGTGCCCTGCTGGCCCTGCGGTCCTTCTGGTCCGGGCTCACCCTGCTTGCCCTGCGCACCAGGTGTGCCCGGCTCGCCCTGCGGTCCCTCTTGTCCGGCCGGACCCCTCTGGCAGCGGTCCTTTCCTTTGTCGTCATGCGGCCTGTGCTTGCAGCTAAGGAGGAGCCTGAACCGCGCGCAGCTGGTCGGGCACCAGACTCCGTCGCGACGCGCCGATGATCAGTACAGCTGACTAGTTGCTAGTCGATCCGCGCCGCGTGACAGGCAGGGGGCGGGGAGCGGCCCCGACGATGCAGTGGAGCGGAGGGCCGCGGTCTTCCGGTGCGCGCCGTCGTTCGAGGGGTTCGCCCATCGGGTCCGGACCGGGACCTGTCTTCGGCGTGCGGTCAAGGGGGCGGTGACCTGTCACGGCTCGAACCGCAGGTGCCACTGTCTGCGTCACTGCGTACCACCCGGGGTTTTTGGATGAGTGCCGGTGTCACTTTTGGCCGGGGCCGGGTGTCCTGTCGCGCCGGTCCTTGGCCGGTCTCACCGAAGACCGGCCGGTGCCGCGGCGTTGCGGTCGAAGCTCCCGCGCCTGCGGCCGGGAGGGGGCGGGCCCGTCGGTGTGGCGGCCCGAGCCGCATGAGCGGATGCCTCCACGGCCATGCTCCAGCGCATCGGCAGGCGGATCGGCGGGCCGGAGGCTTCTTCGGCCCGCGCCCCGGGCGACCGGGGCCAAGCGTCGTTGTCCTCGGCAAGGCCGGGCCATCGCTTCAGGAGCAAAAGACTCCGATGAGACAGGACAGGCACCATCCGGGCGCAGGGGAGTCGGTGCCACGAGGGAATTCCACGCGTGCAAACGTTCAACCGCGGCGCCCATGGCTCCGAGGCGCCGGACCGAACCGGATGATCGCGACGACGACAGCCGTCACCCCGCCCGGCGCCGCCACGGTCGTCCACCGCGCCGGCAAGGACCGGCCCGCATCCGGGCGCACGCGCTGTGGCGGCCGGGGTGGTCGGGGTGGGGCGCCGGTGACGGCTGTTCAGGGCGGCGGGTGAGGTTTTTCGGTGTGCGGGGGCCGGGCGACATGCTGCCGACAGGGTGATCGGACGTCATCAAGTCGCCCAGAAGGCCTAATCATGTGCCAAATAAGCTTATTTTTACATGTATTGACGGCGTGTCATGTGGCGATCGACGGGCGGAGCGGGGCGTGCGTACACCCGGTCGGCCCCCTGGCGATACGTCCGAGATGCCAGCTAAAGGCGCCATAAGTACGTTCGTCACAGGCCGGTTGCCCGGCCGACCCTCAGAGACAAGGGAGAAGTGACATGAAGACGCGTACTGTCGCCGTGACCGCTGCCGCAGTGGGCGCTGCGGTCATCGCCACTACCGGCATCACCTACGCCTCGGCCGCCGGATCCGCCCCGGCTGCTGCCCCGTCCGTCCAGCAAGCCGCCCCGGCTGCTCAGCAGGCCGCCCCCGACGCGGCTCCGCTCGGTGGTGAAGGCGGTGGCAACGCCGGCAACGGGGGCAAGGGGAACGAGGGCGGCTACGGCGGTGGCGGCGGCAACCGTGGCGGCAACGAGCGTGGTGGTTTCCGCTACAAGGAGGAGGGCCGGATCTTCATCAACGAGCGCTCTTACTCGGCTCGTGGTGAGGACGGCTGCATCACGGTGGTCAGCGGTCTGGGTGCCCGGAGCTTCAACGTCCGTAACGACAGCCGCCGGACTGTTGAGTTCTTCCGCGGGGCGACCTGCGACAACGGTTCCCCGGTTGCGACGGTCGGTCCCTGGAGCACCAGCAACGGTGTCTTCACCCGTCACCACGTCCGTGGCGGCGTGTTCGTCAAAAACGGTGTCGTGGGCAGCTTCCGGGTGGTCCGGGACCACTACGACAGGGAGTGGTAAGCAACCACTACGACCGGTGGTAACTATCCTCCGCAGCATACGGAAACTCCGGCCCGTCGGAATAGGGCCGGGGTTTCCGGCATGCGGGGGTATCCCTCGGCACGCCCCTCAAACCCCCCGCACCGGCTACGCCATGCCCGGCGTTCACCGAGCGCCCCGTATGCCGCCGTGGCCGGCACCCTGCGACGTCGAACGACTGCAGGCCAGTTGGCGGATCCGCCTCCCCAGGCAGGAGGCAGGAGGCGGGAGTCGGGAGGCGGGAGTCGGGAGGCGGAGGGGGCTTGGGTGCGCGTACTCAAGCCCCTCGCTGCCGTGTCGCGCAAAGGTGAGGGCATGACGAAGAAGAGGGCCCGCCCGCTGGGTGCGGGGCACGCTCGTGTCCGCGGTGGCGGCCGTCGCCTGCTGCGGGATCCGGGCGTCCCTGCGGCAAGGGGCCCAGGACGTGAGCGCGGCCGGTCCGGACACGATGTTCGCCGGGTCCTTCGGGCTCCTGTTGGCGGGGCTCACGGGCGTGGTGTCGATGCCGGTGCTGCTGCGGGCCGGGATGCGGGCCCTCGGGGAGCGGTGCCCCCACCTGTTCGTGAGCGTCGGCGCAGTGACGTGGCCCTTCCTCGGCACACACGTCGTCGAGGATCACGTCAGCGACGCGAGCACCGTCATGTACCTGGCCCTGTTCGCAGGGCTTTGCGGTCTGCCGGTCCTGGTCATGGCACCGAACGGACAACGGGCGCGTTGAGCCGGACCGGAGAAGTTCCGTTCCCGTCGCACGGGCCGCCGCCCGGCCGCGTTCCCCGAGTCGTCCTTGCCGTGCTCCACCCCTGAGCATGCCCGGGCGCAGCTAACTGCCCTCAGGGCGGGGCTCTCGACACCGGTCGTCATCGCGCAAGGGGAGCCTGCTGATGCCCCGTCCGCTGATCACAGGACGCGGTACCCGGCACGCAAGGAGTGTGTCCCGCCGGGCCTCACGGGCATGGTCGTCGACGTGAGGTCACAGCTGAACTGCGAGCCGATCTGCAGCGACCCGTCCGGGTGCTCCCCGAAGCGCTGCCCCCCCCGGGGGAGGAACACGGGATCCGCCACCTGTGCCCGCCGTGTGCGACCGCCGGGTCGCAGGAGGGCCGACCACCGTTGGGAGACGGTCCCGCAGCCGGGCGCGGCCTGTCGCACCCGCGCGGCCCACGCGGGCCCGCGGCCGCCGCACGGCGAGCGTTGAGGACTTCATCTGTCCTCAACGGTAGGTAGGTTGTCCTCAGCAGGCCGGGAGAGGTCCCGGCGGCATACGGGGAGGGGCGCACAGATGGACTCGATCGACGGTCTCAAGGTGCTGGAGCGGGCTCACACGTACCTGCGTGCGGCGGTTGCGGGCGTTCCGGCCGGGCGGTGGGACGCGGCAACCCCGTGCGACCGATGGACGGTGCGTCAGGTGCTGAACCACGCACGGCTGGACCAGCAGGCGTACGCGGCGGCCATCACCGGAGAGGGCGGCCCGCAGTCCGACCCCTTCCAGCCCGCCGACGTCCTCGGCGGGCATCACGTCCAGGCCCTGGACGGTGCCCTGGCGGCGGTGTCCGACGCGTTCGCCCGGCTGCCGGCGGACGCCGCCCGCGTGCCGACGCCGCTGGGCCCGCTGCCCGTCCGGCTCGGGGCTGTGGCAGCAGCGTTGGACGCCGGGATACATGCCTGGGACATCGCGGTCGCGACCGGCCAGGACCTTCCCCTGGAGCAGGAGTTGGCCGAGGGCCTGTGGGTCGCGGCGGATCAGCTCGTCGACCGGCTTAGCGACTCCTTCGGTGTCTTCGCCCCGGCCCTGCAGCAGGCGCAGGGGGGCGACCGGGCACACACGCTGCTGGCTTTCGTCGGACGCGACCCGTACTGGCGCCCGGCTGCCTGAAACACAGGCCGCAGCACCCGCCGGTCCCCGCTGCCCTCGCTGACGAGGACGGCGAGAAACCGCACAGCGGGCGACCACGAAGCGGTTTTGCCACCGTGCTGTCACCGCGGCGACGCCCGACGCCGAAGAAAACGTCCCGGACCGCGCCCACCCCATGTACGACTCCTACGTCCCGGAGACCGGAACGGGCCCGGCCGGGATGTTTCCTGCGGGCGAGGCCGGACGATCCGGCGCCGACACCGAGGTGTTCGAAGCAGGGGAGAGCATCGAGCTGTGAAGGACCGGGCGCTGCCCCAGGGCGAAGCCCCGGGGGCGGGACGAGCCCGGCGGACTCGTTCACCTTGCCCTCGGGTCACCTTGCCCTCGGGTGCTGTCCGGACGGCGACGGGCGGCGCGGGGAACACCGGGATCGCGCCGGCGGGACGGCCACGACCGGCGGCTCGAACACGGTTGGCGGTGACCCGCCGTGCGTACACCCGGTTCCGATCTTCATACGGGGCCGGCGGGCCGCACCTGAGCCCCGTGACAGCAGGCCCGACCTTGCCGAAACAGCCGGCACAGGACCGGCCGGCAGCCTCGGAGCCGGCCCGGCCGGGGCCGGCAGCAAGCGACCCGGCGGACACCACAGTGCGCAACGAGCCCGCCCCGCCCGCGCGGACCGGCTCAGCGGGCGAGGACTCCTGCGCCCGCTGAGCCGGCCCGCCCCCGACCGGGGCGCACCCTTGCGACCCCGGCGTACCACCACCCGCACCGGGCGGTGGCACGCCGCTCCTGCCGCTGCGCCGGGGGGATCTGTTGCGATCTGCGCGGCGGGTGGGGGCGGTCTACGGTGAGAAGTGATGCCTCTGAATCGGCTGGGTCTGGTTGTCCACCAAGGCCGGCCCGCCGCCGTCGCGGCGGCGCAGGCCGCCCGCCTGTGGTGTGCCGCGCGCGGCGTTGCCTGCACCGACATCGACGTGTGGCGGGACGGGGAGCTGCGGCACGGTGGCCAGGAGGAGGCCGAGGCGGCGGGCCATCCCGGGATGATCATCACGTTCGGCGGTGACGGCACGTTTTTGCGCGGGGCGCGGATCGCCGCCAAGGACGGGGCGGCGGTGCTGGGCGTGAACGTGGGCCGGCTCGGCTTCCTCACCGAGATCACCACCGACCAGGTGGAGGAGGCTCTGGACGTCCTCCACCGTGATCAGGCGGTGATCGAGGAGCGGATGGTGCTCACCCTGCGCGCGTCGCGCCCGCTTCGCACGCCCGTCGGCCTGGACACGGTGCTGTGCTACGGGCGCGGCCCCGCGCTGCCCGCCCCGGCCGTGCGCCCCGCCGGGGCACAGCCGGTCGGCTGGGGTGTCGCCCTGGACGTCACCGCCGTCAATGACGTGGTCCTGGAAAAACTCGCCCGGGACCGGCAGACGAGCGTGGCCGTGTACCTGGCCGGGCAGCTGCTCGCCTCCTACTCGGCCGACGCGGTGATCGTGGCAACCCCCACCGGCTCGACCGCCTACAACTTCGCCGCGGGAGGGCCGGTTCTGGACCCTGCCGCCGACGCCATCGTTTTCACCCCGGTCGCTCCGCACATGGCCTTCAGCCGCACCGTGATAGCCACGGCCGACGAGGCGGTGGTGGTCCGCGTGCTGCCGCATTCCGGCCGGGTGGCCGTGAGCATCGACGGGCAGACGCGCGGCGTACTGGAGCCGGGGGACTGGGTGGCGACCTACCGCGCACCGTACCGGCTGCGCCTGGCCCGTCTGGCACCGCTGGAGTTCTACCACCGGCTGCGCGAGCGCTTCCAGCTGGCCGACGCCCCGGCGGCCGCCGTCGACCAGACCCCCCTCTTCCACCGGCCCGACACCCCGCCACCCGACGATCTGGCCCACCTGCGCAGGCCCACGCCGCCCGCCGCATGAACGCACGGCCGGTGATTGCGCCGTGACTGCGAGGCCGGCGAACCGCCCTCGCAGCCACGGCGCGGCACACGGCAAAGGCGGCTGAAGCGGCAGACCCGGAGACAAAAACGTGGCGATTTAAACTGTTATCAGGGTTGTTTTCGGCTTCGTGACGGTGGCGTCGCGGTGGCAGGGAGGCCTGGCATGGCGTTCGAGAGTGCTGGACTCAGTGGAGACGGGCAAGGGGCAGGCCCCCCGCGCTACCTGCCGATCGCCGACCACGGCCTGATCGGCGACCTGCGTACCGTCGCGCTCGTGGGCACCGACGGCACGATCGACTGGTACTGCTGCCCGCGATTCGACGCACCCAGCGTGTTCGGCTCCATCCTGGACGCGGACCGGGGCGGATCGTTTCAGCTGGCCGCCGACGTGCCCGCGCGGACCCGCCAGTTCTACTTTCCCGACACCAATGTGCTGATCACACGGTTCTTCGCCCCGGACGGGGTGGGCGAGATCCAGGACTTCATGCCCATCGGCGACCAATCGGGCGAGGCCCACCGGCACCGGCTGATCAGACGCCTGCTCTGCGTCCGGGGCTCGCTCCCGTTCACCGCGCGGGTGGCCCCCCGCTTCGGATACGGGACCGAGCCGCACAGCGCACGCCTGGAGGGCGACAGGGCACACTTCGAATCCAGGAACCTGTCCCTGGCGCTGACGGCCACCGTGCCGCTCGAATGCGACGGCACGGATGCCTGGTCACATTTCAAGCTGCTGGAAGGCGAGTCCGCGGTCTTCGCCCTCGACCGGATCGGGGCCGAGGTCGCTCCGCGGGGGTGCGCCCGGCGCGAGGCGGAGGACGAGTTCCAGGCCACGGTCCGCTTCTGGCGGCACTGGCTGGGCGCCTCGCGCTACCACGGACGGTGGCGGGAGATGGTGCACCGCTCCGCGCTGACCCTGAAGCTGCTCGTCTACGCGCCGACCGGCGCGATCGTGGCTGCGCCGACGACGAGCCTGCCCGAGGAGATCGGATGCGGGCGTAACTGGGACTACCGGTACACGTGGGTCAGGGACGCCGCCTTCTGCATCTACGCCATGCTCAGGCTGGGCTTCACCTCGGAGGCCGAAGCGTTCATGGGCTTTCTGTCCTCCTGCATCATGTGCGAGGACGAGGCCACCGGACCGCTGCAGATCATGTACGGCATCGACGGACGCCGCGAGCTGCCCGAGCACGAACTAGCACATTTCGAGGGGTACTTGGGCTCGTCCCCGGTGCGGGTGGGAAACGCCGCCGCGACCCAGCTCCAGCTGGACATCTACGGAGCGCTCATCGACTCCATCTACCTGTACGACAAGTGGGGGCAGCCCATCAGCAGCCACCGCTGGGACGAGGTCGGCGCCGTGGTGGACTGGGTCTGCGACCACTGGGACCAGCCCGATGAAGGCGTGTGGGAGATCCGCGGGGGACGACGGGACTTCTTGTACTCGCGCCTGATGTGCTGGGTGGCGATCGAACGGGCCATGCGCATGGCGACCCGGCGCGGCCTGCCGGCCGATCTGGTCCGGTGGGGGCGCAGCCGTGACGCGATCTACCGGCAGATCATGCGACGCGGCTGGTCGGCCGAGGCCGGTGCCTTCGTCCAGCAACTGGACGGCGACGTCCTGGACGCCTCCGTGCTGATGATGCCCCTGGTCAAGTTCGTCTCCCCGGTCGACCCGAAATGGCTCGCGACGCTGGACGCCCTTGGCACGAAGCTGGTCGCCGACTCGCTCGTCTACCGCTACGACACGGGAGCAAGCCCGGACGGCCTGCCGGGCACGGAGGGCACTTTTTCGATCTGCTCATTCTGGTACATCGAAGCCCTCACCCGGGCCGGCCGCCTGGAGGAGGCCCGCCTGGCCTTCGAGAAAATGCTCACCTACTCCAACCATCTCGGCCTGTACGCGGAGGAGATCGGACCGACGGGAGAACAACTCGGCAACTTCCCGCAGGCCTTCACCCACCTCTCCCTCATCAGCGCCGCATTCAACCTCGACCGCGCCCTCGGCTGAACCCGCAGGCGGCCGGGCCCCGAACGGCCTGCGGCGGCGATCGCGGGTTCCTGCGCCGTCGTCAAGCGGCAGAGCGTGCGGCCGGCCGGGTTCAGCGCGGCTCCAGGCGCTCTGACCGGGCTGCGGCCGGCACCCTTACGGCCCGGGCGGCGGACCGGGGCGCGCAGACGGGCCGACGGCAGCCAGGGCCCTGGCGGTCAGGTCACCGATACCGGTTGCGGCGCCGGGGCGCGCAGGGAAGGATCGCCGATCCGCTCCACATACCCGGGGCAGCCGGCGGTCAGTTTCCGGTGGTGAGCACCATGCGGAAACGGGCTGCGCCGCTGAGCATCCGCTGGAAGGCGTCGTCGACTTCCTCCAGCGGCACCGTCTCCACCATGGGCTTCACCCCGGTCTGCGCGCTGAACGTCATGGTGTCCTGGATGTCCTGGGCGGTGCCGGACGGGTGGCCGTGGACGGAGCGGCTTCCCCCGATCAGCTGCAGCGGGCTGATCTGCAGCGGCTCGGGGGTAACGCCGAGGACGATCAGCTGCCCACGGTGACGCAGGCCGTCGACGGTGGCGGACATCGCGTCGGAGTTGGCTGCCGTGGCGAGCACGACGCGGGCGCCCCCCAGCGCTTGGAGGGCTTCGGCGACGTTGGCGGCGCTGCTGTCGATGTAGTGCCGGGCGCCGAGCTCTCGGGCCAGTGGCTCCTTGTCCCGGCCGCGGGCGATGGCGACGGTGTCGAAGCCGAACTGGCTGGCGTACTGGACTCCGAGGTGTCCCAGACCGCCGACGCCGAGGACCGCCACGAGGTCACCAGGCCGGGCAGAGCTGTGCCGCAGAGCGTTGAACGTGGTGACGCCGGCGCAGCCGAGCGGCGCGGCCAGGGCGGCCGGCAATCCGTCAGGAATGCGCGAGAGCGCGGTATCGGGGGCCACCATGGCGTCGGCGAAGCCGCCGGGATAGGCCCAGCCGGGAACCTGAAGGTTCTGGCAGTCGATGAAGTCGCCTTCACGGCAGGGCAGGCAGTGGCCGCAGTGGCCACCGAACCAGCCGACCTCGACACGGTCGCCGACCTGCCATCCAGTCACCCCTTCGCCGAGGGCGTCGATCCGCCCGGCGACCTCGTGGCCGGTGACCAGCGGGAACTGCACGCCGGGAAAGCCGGCGTGGACGAAGCCCGCATCGGTGTGACAGATGCCCGCCGCCTCGACGGTGATCCGGACGTGGCCGGGGCCGGGCTGCGGCAGTTCCCGCTCGACGATTTCGAACTTCCCGCCCGCGGCGCTGACCTGGGCGACACGCATCGTGTTCATGGACCTCTCCGTTGCAGGGCAAGGGGACGGGGGAGGCATGAGACCGGTCTCATGCCGGTGGAAACCAAAGCTCGTACGGTTGTTCCAGGGAACGGAATCCCCGACAGGCATAACCGGACAAGAGATTGCTGTTCAGGATATTCCCGATCCCCTGAAAGGCCCGGCAAGCCGGGCGCACGAAGAACTCCCGGAAAAGAAATGTCCGCGCCGAGGAGACTGTCCGGCTTCTTGCGCCCCCGGCCCGGGGGACTTCGATGGTGTCCGGCACCGGCTCCAGCAGCGCCCGCCGTGCGCAAAACCGTGCACCGGCCGAGCGTCTCGCCCATGCCGAACGGGTTCTTCTCCCGGCCGTCACCAGGTGGTGCCGCCGGAGAATCCCTCCCTCGTTGCGCAGGCCGTCCCCGATGCCGTCCGCCCTCACCCGCCGGAAGCCGCCCGAGGCGGACCGCGCACCCGCGTCGATGAAGTCGGCTCATGACGGGCCGTCGGCTGCACCGCCCATCCGCCCGCCGTGGCGGTGGCGGTGGCGAGCCGGCCGCACGTGGTTCCCGGCCGCCGCCGTCGACATCCCCGGGCCCGGGGTCTTCGGGCCGGAGGGCGGAGACAACCACTGCGGCCGCAGGGCGGATGTTCGGCCACACGACGGGTGTCTGAATTGCACGCCATTGTGCCTGTTACCGATCGGCGTGCTGCTCGACGGGCGGCTTGCGGACCGGTGCGGTCGGGGTGCCCGGGGGGCCGGGAAGGCTTCCTCCCGGCTGCGGGGCGGATGCGTGGACCCGGCAGCCGATCTCAGGGGCACGCCCGGGCGGGATACGTGAACAGTGCAATCGCGAGTTACGGAAATGTCCGCATTAAGTAACACGAAACGGATTCGGTGCCGGTGGCGGGGGAGGTGCTCCAGGCTGTGGGTTCTCGGCCTGAGGGGCCGGGATCCGCACCGCGCAGCACGGCCCTTGACCGGGCCCTGGGCGCCCTTACTTGCTCGAGGGGACATCAATGTCTGCTTCTCGTACCGTCCGCCGTATTGCCGCTACCGCTCTGGCGGCCGGCTCCGTCGTCGCCGCGGCGGCGATGCCGGCATCCGCCGACAGCGGCCACGGGCACGGCCACGGATACGGGCACGGCCGTCACCAGTCGTACTCCAACGTTGTCCTCGGCGACATCCAGTACAACAGCCCCGGCCGCGACGACTGGTCGAACCGGTCCCTGAACCGGGAGTGGGTGGAGGTCACCAACACCGGCCGCCGCGCGGTCGACCTGGACGGATGGACGCTCTCGGACCGCGACGGCAACCGCTACCGCTTCGACGACCTGCGCCTGCCCGGCTACGCCACGGTCCGCGTCCACACCGGGCGCGGCCACGACACCCGCCGGGACGTCTACCAGGGCAGCTGGGACTACATCTGGGGCAACTACGCCGACAAGGCCACCCTGCGCGACGACCGCGGCCGCACCGTGGACACCCAGTCCTGGGGCTACCGCCGCTGACCGGCCCCTGCACCGCCACTGACCAAGGGGGCACCTTGTGACCCCGGCGTGCCGCCCTTCCGAGCCGGCGTGCCACCACCCGCACAGGGCGGTGGCACGCCGCGCTCGCATGTCGGCGGCCGCCGGGTTCTCGCCGCTTCTCCCTGCCCCCTGGAAATGCTGCTGGGCCCCGGCCCCAGGGCCCAGGCGTACGCGTCCCGAGGGGCCGAAGGTGCGCACACCAGAGCCCGGCTGCCGCGACGAGCGGCACGTCACGGGGCCGGCGAAGACTCACAGCCGGCGGCCACGAGGACACCTGGCGTACGGGTCACCCCCTGCCGGGCTCACCCCGCCAGGTCACGTGACCGACCGGGGCCGCTCGGCCACTGCGTCGAACGGCCCCGGGTCCGCGGTGGGGGCGACGAACACCCAAACGGGACCAATTCCGGCCGGACGGGGCGGCGTTCCATCAAAGCGGTGCCCCGTCCCGCCCGCCGCGCCGTGGGTCCTGAGCCGGGCCAGGGCCCGAACGGTGGAGAGTTCGGGCCCTGGAGGCGGCGAGGAGGCGCCGCAGGTTCGAAAAGGGCGGTCAGAACTGCTGGACCCAGTACTTGGAGACCTGCATCCAGCCGTTGCCGCGAGCTCCGTGCAGGGTGCCGGCGGAATTGACCGAGAGTGTGTACCAGGAGTCCACGTAGTCGGGGTCGTTGGTGTACCAGGACGTGGGGACGGCGTCCAGGACCGCGTTCACCAGGGGCACGTACGCGCCCTGGTCGGTGATCGTCAGCAGCGCGTCGGCGATGGCCTTGGTGAGCGCGGCGTAGTTCGTGTCGCCGTCGTCCTCCATCATCACCACGTCGGCCAAGTTGTACTTGTAGTTCGACCAGTTCACCAGGATCTGGTTCGGGTAGTACGTGTGATGGTCCGTGTCCAGATAGGGCATGTCGACCGAGTCCACCCGTACCTTGCCGTCCAGCCCGAAGCCGCTGACCAGCGAGAAGATCTCCGCGTCACCCGAAGTCCACGGCTCCTCGTCGTCGTTGAGGTACACCGCGTCGACCTTGGTCGTCCAGAAACCGCCGGCCGCCGCCGTTGCGCTCGCCGCCGTTGCCCGGTCGGCCGCCGGCGTGGTCAGGCCGTCCTTCGCCAGCTCCTTGTTCAGCAGGTCCAGGCCCGCCGCCACCGCCCTGGACACGTCCAGGTCGATCACATACACCGCCTGCTGCGGCGCCTTCGTCGCGTCCAGGGTGTGCGCCCGGCCCCGGCTGTCGTACGCCGTCACCGTCGCCGCGTCGTCATCCTGCGCAGTCACCGCCACCAACGGGCTTGTCCCCGCAGTCAGTTCCTTCTTCATCGCCTCTGTGCCCAGCCGCAGCCGCAGCAGCGAACCCACACTGCTGTCCAGCCCCTTCGCTGTCACGATCCGCCGGTCGGCACCGGCCACCGCGCCCGCCAGCCCCTTGCCCGCCGCGCTTGCCGCGCCCGCGGTCACCGCGCGTAGATCGACCTCGTTCGACTTCAGTACCGCCGAACGCAGTTCCTCCCGCCACCGAACGTTCGCCAGCGACGCGGCCACCGCCTTTGCCGTCCGGTCCTCGATGCGGGTCACCGTCGACGACGAAGCGGCCGCCGGGGTCTGCGGCCGTGCCGCTGCGCCCGCCGCGGGTGCGGCGGCGCCCGCCAGCGCGACGACCGTCGTGGCGCACAGGGAGAGCGCCAGGGCGTTGCGTCGCGTCATACGTCTGTTCAAGGTTCCTCCTGTGAGCGTGCGGCGTCCCGTGTGATGGCGGGACGCCGGGGAAAGGGGGGTGCGCGTTCAGGATGAAGCCGTGTTGCCGTCGGCGGATCTATGCGAGTAGAAATCGCGATGACTAGCATGTGCATGTCGGGTGTGCTGTGCAAGAGGGCGTAATCGATCCGCGAACAGCCCTGACATCAAACAATGGTGACGGCTCATCAGCTGCTCGGCTGCGCGACGCCGTGAAGGTCACGAGCTGCGTCCGGCGCGCGGGTGAGATCCCGACGGGGGCCGCCGGGGACTGGGAACCCCTGTACGAGGGTCACGCCGGGGCAGGGCGGGCCGCCACCTCGACGCAGCCCCCTGAGTGCCGCTGCAATGGCTTGGGGGCTTGCGCGGCCGCCCACGCCACCGGCCCCGGCGGCTGCTCGCCGGTCGCGGCTACGGCTTCGACACGTAGCGGCGCCTCATTCGAGGACGCGTGGGGACACCCGGAAGAGCGCCCGCTGCGGCACCCCGCACACCATCGACGCGCAGCTCACGGTCCGCAGCGTTCCCGGGGAAGGCACGGCCCGGTCCTGGAAATGCCCGCCGGGCCCCTGCGGCACCTTTCAAAGTTCCAGCGCGGCAGCTAACCGCCGCCAGTGCTCCCGGGGCAGGGCGGCTTGATCGCCGTCCGGGGCCAGCGTCTGCACGGCGACGTGGTCGGCGCCCGCGTCGAGGAAAGCATCGATCCGCTCGCGCACCCGTTGCTCGTCACCCCAGCCGAAGAGCGTGTCGATCAAGTGGTCGCTGCCCCCGCCTGCGAAGTCGTCCTCGGTGAACCCCAGGCGCAGCCAGTTGTTGGTGTAGTTGGGCAGGAGCAGGTAGAACGCCAGCATCCGGCGGGCGGTCGCCCGTGCACGGCCCGGATCGGCCTCCAGGACCACGGTGAACTCCGGCGCGAGCAGCGGGCCCTTGCCGAGCTTCTCACGTGCCCGGGCGGTGTGTTCCGGGGTGACCAGGTACGGGTGGGCGCCCGCAGCGCGGTCGCGGGCGAGCTCGAGCATCTTCGGGCCGAGGGCGGCCAGCACCCGGCGGCCGGCCGGGACTTCGGCCGCGTCCAGTGCGCTCAGATAGTCGTTCATCGCCGCGTACGGGCGCTTGTACTGCTCGGCGAGCCCGGCGTGGCTGACTCCGAGGCCGAGCAGGAACCGGCCGGGGTGGGCGGCCTCCAGGGCGGACCAGCGGGCGGCCGTGTCCTGCGCCTCGTATCGCCAGATGCTGAGGATGCCAGTGGCGACGGTGATGGCCGAGGTCGCCTCGATCAGCGGCGCCGCGTGCTCGACGCCGCTGCCGCCGAGCCACAGGGCGCCGTAGCCGAGTTCCTCCAATTCCGCGGCGGCCTCGGCGACTTCCGTATCGCGGGACGGCTTCGGGGCGTGCAGAGCCGTGGTCCACAGGCCGTACCGGCCGATTGCCCTGGCCTGGTGCGCGCCGCTGTCGCTGAAACCCATGGGTCCGTCCTGCCGCCGGGTGACTGAGGTTCGACGTCGGTTGTACCAGCGGCGGCAGTCCCGTCTTCGTATTCCGCCGGTGAGCGGCGCGCCCCGTCGGCCCGCCGGGTGCGCAGCGTCGCGTGCCGCTCGGCGAACCTTTGACGAGGAGCGCATCCGGTCCTGCCCGGACGAGACGGCCCGTGCCGACCGGACGCGCGCTCTCGAGCGAGTCGCCGCAGCAGCGCAAGAGCTTCTTCCTCGGCCGTTCCCGTCAGTCCCGTCCGTCGTGGGAGAGGAATCCCGTCATGGTCGCCGTGAGCGACTGGACCCGCACGAAAAGTTCATTGATGACCTCATTGGGTGCTACTTCCTCAGAGTCCTTTTATGGGTGGGTGTGTGCGGAATCACGAACTGTGTCGCGTAGCTGTTACGTGGGACACAGCGATTTCATGGATGGTCTTTTTATCCTCGCGCCATGTCTCGCCATTCGTTCGCTCCGCTGGTCGCCACGGTCGCCCGGCGCCACTCTTCGCGCTACGCCCTGGCCGCGCTCGCGCTCGTCATGACCGGCTGGGCGGCGACGAGCGGCTTCGCCGACGCGGCCAGGGCCGACGGGGCCAGGGCCGTCCCGCGGCCGGGCCCGATGGCGGAGCCCGCGCCCGGCACAGCCCGGGCGGCCGCGAGCCTCACGCTGCCGTCCGCGTCCGCCACGGCGGCGCACCCGCCGGCGGTGTCCGTGGCGGCCCTGCGGACCGCCGGGACCGGTGTGGCTCCCGGTGCGGCTCCTGACCAGGCGCTGGCCCGGCGGCTCGCGCCGGTCGTGGCGGCCACCCCCGCCTCGCTCTCGGTGGCGGTGCTCGATCCGGCCGACGGCCGCGCGGCACGGTACGGCGTGCAGGCGGGGACGACGTACGACACGGCGAGCATCGTGAAGGTCGACATCCTGGCGGCCCTGCTGCTCAAGGCCCAGGACCAGCACCGCGGGCTCACGGAGCAGGAGAAGGCGTCCGCCGCGTCGATGATCCGGATCAGTGACAACGCGTCCGCCGACGCGCTGTGGCGCGTGATCGGCCAGGCGCCGGGCCTGAACGCCGCCAACCGCAGGCTCGGCCTGACCGGCACGACCGGCGGCGGCGACGGGCACTGGGGGCTCACCCAGACCACCGCGACCGATCAGCTCGCCCTGCTGCGCGCAGTCTTCGGTGCCGACTCCCCACTGGACCAGGCGTCCCGGGCCTACCTGCGCGGCCTCATGGGCGGCATAGCGGCAGGCCAGGACTGGGGCGTTTCTGCGGCCGGCCCCGTCACCGGCCTGAAGAACGGCTGGCTGCAGCGGACCGCGACGGGCCGCTGGGACGTCAACAGCATCGGTCTCGTCCGGGTGGACGGACACGACCGCCTGGTGGCCGTGCTGTCGCGGGGCAGCGTCAGCATGGCGGACGGCGTCCAACTGGTGGAGAAGGCGGCCAAGGCGGCCGTCCAGGCCCTGGACGGGAAGGCCTGACCCCGCACCGCCACAGGGCCCCGCAGCCGCCGGCTCCCGCCGGCCCCGGTCATGTCCTGGCAAGCCCCCTCGTCCTGCCCCGAGTCTTCCGGGCTTTTCGTGGCAAGCACCTCAGCCGCGAGATCACCGGCCGTCCTGCGGCGGAAGCGGCCGGGCCGGCCGCCGCGTCGCAGCGGTGTGATCTGCCGGGACGGGCCCTGAAGCACCGGGGCTGGTTCACGGGCGGTCGGACGCCCGGCGCAGGACCAGACAGACGAAGCCCCAGGTGTCCCGGTAGACGCGCAGCCATTCGGAGCGACGGGTGGTGGCTGTCGTGAGCGCGTGCGAGCTGTCCGGATCGGCAGGGTGGTCCAGGGCCCATGAGGCCAGCGACCCCCAGCAGGCCCATTCGTAGTCGTCCAGCTCACGGCGTGTGCTGACGTGCCCGTCGACAGGAGTCCACCCGTCGGCGACGACGCGGTCCACGGTGGTCGCCAGGTCGGTGAAGTCCCCGAGCATCTCGATGGCCTCCTGGGAAGGGGCACGGTCCCAGAACCCCTCACCGATAAGGGCGCGGCCGCCGGGAGCCAGGTGCTTGCGTGCCGCCTCGAGGGTGGGGAGCAGACCGCCGTAGGCATGCGTGGCCCCGACGCTGAGCACCAGGTCGAACGAGTGCGAGGAGACGAAGTCCCCGGCCTCCTGGTGATGGAGGATCAGGCGCTCCTGGACGCCGCGGTCGTTCGCGGCCCGGCGGGCCTGTGCCAGGGCGTCCTCGGAGACGTCCACGCCCTCGGCGTGCAGGCGCGGGCGCGTGGCCAGGGCGCGCAGGAGCCACTCCCCGCCCCCGCAACCGAGGTCGAGTACACGCTCGTCGCCGCGCGGGAGCCCTCGTTCCAGCAGCCGGCGCACCGAGTCGTCGTCGAGCGGAGACTTTATCGGGTGATCAGCATGGGCGATCCTGGAGATCTGTTCACGGTTCACCGGCGCAGCTTGTCAACACCGGGGGTCGCGCGCACCTCGATTTCGTCCGCGGGCCGGAGCCCTCCGCGGCAACCACCGATCCGCAGGTCCTGATGCTGATGCCCCGTACCGGCACGGACCCGTGTCCCGCCCGGGCCCCCTGTCCCCGACCGCGGCCACAGTACGCAGGCACGGTGGCCGGCCTCCTCGCGGACCCGGATTCTGGGCAGGACACGGATACATCAGCAGACCCCGGGCGAGGGCCGGCTCTGTCCCGGTGCTGTCCACCTCGCCGGGCCACCCGGGATTTGGGACCGGGCAGTCCGGCGCGTGCCGCCGGTCGCCGCCGGGCAGCAGCCGACGCCGGACGGACACCGTCTTCGGGAGTCCGCCCCGCTTCCCCGCCGTCAGGCTCCGTGTGCGGTCACCGTCAGCCGGCCGGTGGCCGTGAGCTGGTCGTCCAGCCGGAGCGAGTCGGCGGTCACGAGCCCCGCCGAGACCCTCTGCCCAGGAAAACGGGAGTGCAGCCACCGTCCGAGCCCGGACGCGTCGAGCGACCCGGGGGGGCACCTCCTCGTCCCGCCCACCCGAGACACTCCACCGGGCCGGCCCGCCGAACACGGCCCGCTCCAGCCGCTCCAGCCACTTGACGAGAGCCCGCCGCCGGCCCGCGTACACGGTGGCGTGCACGGCGGGATCCAGCAACGGCCCGGCCCAGCGGGCGAGTTCACCCACCATCCCCTCGGCCCGGAGTTCGGGCAGGCCCTTGCGCGCGATGCTCAGCCGCGCACGGCCGTACTCGATCCGCGCCCCCCGCACCCGGCTGCCCGGGCCCACCACTGCGGACCCGGCCCAGATCCCGAGCCCGGTGAACGGCGATCCGCCCGGCACACCCCCAGGACTCCACACCTGCTCCAAAGCCGCGAGAACCTCGGCGAGTTCGTGCACATGGGCGACGGCTGTCTCCTCCACGACCCGCGGATCGCGCAGCAGCGCCGTGTCGCCCGCGAGCCGCTCGGCAGTCGCGACCAGCGAGACCACCGACGTGGGGCTCCCGGTCGGGCGCAGCCGCGACTCCAAGGTGTCCAGACATACCCAGATGCCGTCGGGCCGGCCCAGCAGCCCGCCGGCGAGCGGCCGCGCGATGTCGCAACGCTTTGCGCCGCAGGTTTCGGGACCGGACTCCCTGCCCGCCTGAAGGCGCTGGTTCCCTGCGAAGAACCGGGATGGGCCACCGTCCCTGACCCCGCATCAGCGGCACCTGGTTTGCGCCCCCTGCGGGCCCGGCACCGTTCACGCACGGAGTGTGGACCTCCGGACCACGACGGTGCACGGCACCATCACATTGCGCGGTGCTTTTCCGTCCAGGACATCGATCAGTATCGTCACGGACTCGGCGCCCAGGCGGCGCGCGTCCAGGCTCAGGGCGGTCAGCGGTACATCCCAGTCCTCGGTGCCGCAGGACTGGTCGCTCTCGCGCATCACACTGACCATCAGGTCGTCGGGGATGCGCAGACCCAGCCTCCGGGCCGCGATCACCAGGGCCTGGCCGTACGTCTCGTTGAGGCCGTGGACCGCGTCCGGGCGGTCGGGGCCGGACAGAAGCCGTAGCGCCGCCTCCACCGGATCCTCGGAGGCAGCCGGTGTCTCGACGAGCGCCGGCCGGCCGGCCGCGGCGCACCACTCGCGGTAGAGGCGTTCGGAATCCTGGGTGTACGCGTCGGGTTCCGGGCCCGAGAGGAGACCGACCCGTCTGGCGCCAAAGTCCCGCAGGTGGTCGAGGACTTCGGCCATGCCATGCTCCAAGTCGCTCTCCACGGTGGGTACATCCTCGTAACCCGGGTCGATGGGGCGGCCGTCGGTGACCACCGGCATGCGGCGGCGCGCGCAGTCCGCGAGCAGCGGGTCCTCCCGTACCGGGTCGACGATGATGAGGCCGTCCATCGGGACGCGGGCCCACAGCCCGGAGGCCGGATCGCTCGGGACGACGACGAGGGCGTAGTCCCGCTCGACGGCGGTCATGGTGGCACCGGCCGAGAACGCCGCATAGTACGGGCGGTAGGTGCCGGCCCACGGGCGGTCCGACATATGGCCTACGGCCAGTCCAAGGATGCCGGTGCGTCCGGAGACCAGTCCGCGGGCCACGGGGTCGGGGCGGTAGCCGAGTTCCTCGGCGGCGCGGCGGACGCGCTCGCGGGTGGCCGGGGCGATCTGGCCCTTGCCGTGCAGGGCGTGGGACACGGTGGTGATGGACAGGCCGGTGGCCTGCGCCACGTCGCGGATACCGATCCGCCGGCCGACCTCCCCGGCCCGTGCCGATTTCCGGCTGGTCATGCTGTGGTCGCCCTTCCGTGTCATCCACCGAGCTCCAACGCGCGGCGGCCTCAAGAGTGCCAGAGAACGGTCTGTCCGCACCCCCGGAACCCAAAACGTTTTTCTTTCGCTGACCTCGAGGTCTTGACGTACAAAAACGTTTTGGGCAATGTGGCGCCACCGCTTCCCGGCACCTCTCCTCTAGGAGCTCCATGCGCAGCCTCCGTACGTTTGCCCTGCCCGCACTCACCGCCGCGTTGCTCGCGGCCCTCACGTCCTGCGGCGGTTCCGCGGCCGGCGGCGATGACTCCACCACCCACACCACCGATGCCAAGGGGTCCCGCGCCTACGGCACGTGCAAGGTGACCGGTGCCCGCGGCTCGATCCACCTCAAGACCGTCGAGAAGGGCACTCTCACCGTGGTCGGTGACCTTCCCAGCCCCGGCTGGTGGAACGGCGACACCGTGCGTCGGATCGACAGCGGGTACGAGTACTGCATGGCCGCGAACCTCGCCTACCGGGCCGGCCTGTCCAAACTCACCGTGCGCAATGTGTCCTTCGACGCGCTCGTCGCGGGCAAGGCCCAGGACTTCGACATGGCGCTCGCGGAGATCTCCATCACCGACGCCCGCCGCAAGGTCGTGGACTTCTCATCGCCGTACTTCTCCTCCGACATCGGCGTGCTGGTCAAGTCCGGGTCCAAGGTGACCGAGGACAACATCGCGGGCCTGCGGCTCGGCGTGAAGCAGGGCACGACGGGCGCCGACTTCGTCCGCGACCGCCTCCACCCGAAGAGCCAGCCGAAGGTGTTCGCGGGCGATGTCGAGCTGCAGGCCGCGCTCCAGGCGGGCCAGATCGACGCCGCGCTCACCGATGTCGCCATCGTGCTCGGCAAGGCCCAGGAGTCCAAGGGCAAGCTCAAGGTGATCGGGCAGTACGACACAGGCGAGTCGTACGGAGCGCTGTACCCCAAGGGCGGCAAGAACTCCGCCGCCCTCGACGGGGCCATCGACGCGATGAAGAAGGACGGCACGCTCGACAAGCTCTCCTCCACCTACCTGGCCCAGGCCTTCGGCGGGGACCCGGCGGCCATCGCGGTGTGGAGCGCCAAATGACCGTGTCCTCCGATCTGTTGACTGTGTTGAAGGCCGAGCGGACCGAGCCGCCGAAGGCCACCCCGCCCCGGCCGGCGCTGCCGCTCGCGGCCGCCGCAGTGGCGGCCGTCCTGGTCACCGTGACACTGACCGCCGCCACCGCCCAGTCCGTGAGCAAGGTCCTGCCCGGCTCCGCCCTGCCGGTCGCCGGCGGGGCGGTCGTCGTGGCCGTCGCCGTGCTCACCCTGCTGAGGCCCGCGCTGCGGGCTGTGCGCTCGGGCCGCGCCGCCGCCGCGGCCTGGTCCCAGGGCCGGCGGGCCGACGCCCGGCGGGCCGCGTCCGAGGGCCGCGAGGACGCCCGTACCGTACTGGGCTGGTGTCTGGCCGCACTCGTCCTGCTCGGCGCGGTCTGGTTCCTGTTCGCCAATGACCGTGCCGTGCAGCGCACTTTCCTCGACGGCGAAGTGATCGGGATCAGCCTGCGGGAGACCGCCTCCGCGTTCGGCACCAACCTCTTCATCGCCGTCGCCGCGCAGATCCTGATCCTCGTCTGGGGACTGGCGCTCGCTCTCGCCCGGATGGCGCCGGGGCGTACCGGCCGCCCGCTGCGCCTGCTCGCCACGGCGTACATCGACGGCTTCCGCGCCGTACCGGCGATCATCGTCATCTATCTGATCGGCTTCGGACTGCCGCTCGCCGAGGTGCCGGTGCTCAGCTCCCTCAGCCCGGTGTGGTTCGCGATCCTCGCGCTCACCCTCACCTACGGCGCGTACGTCGCCGAAGTGTTCCGGGCCGGCATCGAGTCCATCGCACCCGGCCAGAGCGCGGCGGCCCGTTCACTCGGCCTCTCGCACAGCGCCACGCTGCGCCATGTGGTGCTGCCGCAGGCCACCCGCCGCGTCGTACCGCCGCTGCTCAACGACTTCATCAGCCTGCAGAAGGACACCGCGCTGGTGAATGTCATCGGCACCATCGACGCCTTCAACCAGTCGAAGATCTTCGCGTCCAACCACTTCAACCTGTCCTCGGTGACCGTGGTCGCGGCGCTCTTCATCCTCATCACGATCCCGCAGGCCCGGTTGGTGGACCGGCTGGTGGCACGTGAGCAGCGCCGCGGCAAGAGAGCCTGACATGGCCTTCATCGAGATCGACGGGGTGCACAAGAGCTACGGGCAGACCCCCGTGCTCCGCGGCATCGACCTGACCGTGGCCCAGCACCAGGTGGTCACCCTGATCGGGGCCTCCGGCAGCGGCAAGTCCACCCTGCTGCGCTGCATCAACGGCCTGGAGGAGATCAGCGGGGGCGAGATCCGGGTCGGCGGTGATGTCGCCTCCGGCCGCGGCACCGATGTGGACCGGCTGCGCCGCGATGTCGGCATGGTCTTCCAGCACTTCAATCTGTTCCCGCACATGAGCGTGGTGCGCAATGTCGCCCTCGCACCGATGCAGGTGCGCGGGATACCACGCGTCGAGGCCGAGGAGCGGGCCCGCGCCCTGCTCGCGCGCGTCGGCCTGGCCGACAAGGCCGACAGCATGCCCGACCGGCTCTCCGGCGGTCAGCAGCAGCGGGTGGCCATCGTACGTGCCCTGGCCACCGGCCCCCGCGCACTGCTGCTCGACGAGATCACCTCGGCCCTCGACCCCGAGCTCGTCGCCGAAGTACTGGCCATCGTCCGCGAACTGGCCGAGGGCGGCATGACCATGCTGCTGGCCACCCATGAGATGGGCTTCGCCCGGGAGGTGTCGAACAAGGTGTGCTTTCTTCATCAGGGCGTACTGCTGGAGGAAGGCCCGCCGGAGCAGATCTTCGGCGACCCTCAGCAGGAGCGCACCCGCGCCTTCCTGCGCCGCATCGTCGAGGCGGGGCGGCTGTGAGCGGCGCGCGGGTGCTCGTCGTGGAGCACGAGGACGGCACGGGCCCCGCCCGGTTCGGTGAACGCCTCGCCGACCAGGGCCTGGTGATCGACCTCTGTCGCCCCTGGGCCGGCGACACACTGCCGCGCACCCTGGACGCGTACCACGGGCTGCTGGTCCTCGGCGGATCCATGGGCCCGTACGACGAGGAGCAGGCGCCCTGGCTGCCACAGGTGCGGAAACTGCTGCGGCAGGCCGTAGCCTGGGACCTTCCCACGCTGGGGATCTGCCTGGGCATGGAACTGCTGACAGTGGCCTGCGGGGGCGAGGTCCGGCACGCTGCCCTGCCCGAGGTCGGACTGGGCGACCTGATCTCCCATCAAGCCGCCTTCACCGACCCACTGTTCGCGCCCCTCGTGGACCAGGACAGCTGGTTGCGCGCAGTGCAGTGGCACTGGGAGGAGACGGCCACCCTGCCCGAGGGCGCCGTTCCGCTGCTCACCAGCGAGCGCTGCACCCACCAGGCGTACCGGATCGGCACGGCTGTGTGGGGTGTTCAGTTCCACCCCGAGGTGCTGGCCGATGACATACGCACCTGGGGTGCGGCGGACGTCGGTCCGCTGCACGCCCTGGGCCTCGAACCGGGCGCAGTCGTTGCCGAGGTGGGGCGCGAGGAGAAGCGGCTGCGCACGCTCTGGGGGGCTTTCGCCGAGCAGTGGGGGCGCATTGTTGCCGACGGTCCGGGCCCGTTTGCCCGACAGCGCGTTCCAGTGGAGCGCCTGCCCTGAGGGCCCGACGCCGGTCGGACCGGTCGGGCTGCGGGCGCAGCCGGTCCAACCGGTCCTCCCCGCCGGGCAACGGGTCGACAGGGGCCCCGGAAACCGCCACACCCCCCCGCGCCCCCCAACGGTTCCCGGTGCGCACCGAGAACACCCGGGCACGGGGTCTGCGCCGGCACCTTTGCCGGAGGACACGTACACGGTGCCGTCCCGGTCGGCGGTGATCCCCTCCGGCAGGACGCCGGGGATGTCGGAGACGTAGGTGCCAGGCAGCGGGCGGGCGACGGCCCGCCCGGAGTACCGCCGAAGACAGCAGCGAGGACGGCCGGGAGGAGACAGAGGAACCGTGAGATGGCGCGCATCGTCTGGACCTCCAGGAGTTCGTGGACCGGCGTGCCGCACGGGAGCCCGGCCGGTACGCGATCCGGTCGCATCGCCTTTCGGCCCTCGCACAAAGGCGTGGCCGGGCCGATAATCAGGCGGCGTGATCCGCTTACACTTCAGCGACGCCGACCTGCGCCGGGTCACGGTGGCCCAGGCTCCCGACGCCCTGCTGGAAACGGCGCTCAGCGTGCGTCGTCTCCGGGGCGGGACGGCCGCCGGGGGCCCCACCCGCCCCGCCCTCAGCCAGTGGCGCAAAGCGATGCAGGAGACCCGCCCCCGGCCCGGTGTCCTGCTCGACCTGGTTCCCCGCAACGGATTTCTGCCGGACTTCCTCCAACAGCCGACGGCCCGGGACTTCGCCACCGCACTCGACCTCGCCACCGGAACTCCCGCCGAACAACTGGCCCTGGATCTGGGCCTGGCGGACACACCCGGGTGGAACGGTTCCCTGGAGCAGCCGAGCCGGTGGGCGCGAGAGCTCGCGAACGGCTCACCGGCGGCACGGCGGGCCCTGCAGCGCGACCTCCAGGCGTACTTCACCTCGACGATCGCCCCGCTGTGGCCTCGGGTGAGGGCCGACGCCATGGCCGACCGGGCGGTGCGCGCCGAGATGCTGCTGCGCGGCGGGGTCGACGCCCTGCTCACCACGCTCAGCCCCACATGGAGCTGGCAGGCGCCCGTACTGACCCTCCCGTCGACGTCCCGGCACGACATCCCACTGTGCGGCCGCGGACTGCTGCTCGTACCGTCCTGGTTCGCGGTGAGCGCCCTGGTGATGTACCGGCCGCAGAAGCCGACGGTCCTGGTCCATCCGATGCTTCTCGCCCAGGAGCCGGCCTTCTCGTTCGACGTGCTGGGACCACTGCTGGGCCGGACAAGGGCAGCTGTGCTCGCCGGTCTGCGCGTCCCGGCCACCACGACCGAGCTCGCCGAACGTGCCGGGATCTCCCTGGCAACGGCCAGCCAGCACGCCACCGTTCTGCGGAACGCCGGACTGGTGGACACCACCCGGACGGGCCCCTCCGTCCTGCACAGCCTGACCCCGCTCGGACTGGCGCTGCTGGCGGGCGAGGAACCGTCCAGGCCTGCGCACTGAAAACCAACCGCGTCCCGCTTGGACCCGGCCGTGTACCGCTTGCTTGTGCGGGCACGCGTGACGCCCACCCGTCACCACCGCCCGCCATCCGTCGGCCCTCCCGCCCCGGGGCCCATTACCTGGCAGGTAATCGATCTTCGGAGCGGACGCGGGCAGGGTTGCCGTCGCAGGCCGGGGAGCGCGGGACGCGCACTCCACCAGGGCCTGAGGTCACGGTTGTTCCCCCTACGACGGGTGAGAGGTCGAAGATGCGCGGTACGCAGATGCTGGGGCGTGCGGGAGCCGTCACGGTCGCGATGGTGTCCGGGACGGCGTTCGGCACGGCACACACGAACACGAGCACGGACGCGGGAGCCGCGCTGCACGCGACGGCCGCAGCCGCACCAACCTCGGTCGCGTGCGCGGAGGTCCATGACAAGGTCGGCACGCTGGAAGGGACCATCACCCCCAATGCCTGCGCGTTCATGAAGCGGCAGATCACATTCGGCGAGACCCCCACCGGGACGCCGCCGCAGCCGGGCGAGGTCCAACACCCGCGGGTCGCCGCCTATCTCGACATCTTCGACCCGGAGGCCACCCTCTGGGAGGCCGGGGGCAATCCGCAGCGCGGGCACGCCGTCATCGGGAAATCCATCGCCGGCTCGCTGGGTCTCGCACCGGACCTGCGCTATCGGGGCACCGAAGTCGTCGCGGACGGTGCGGTGGTGATGTTCGGCCAGTGGAACGAGGTCACCATCAAGGGCCACAGGGTCGGCTATCCGCAGATCGCCCGCAACGTCCTCTCCGACGACGGCAAGACGATCCAGGCCCGGCGCTACTACGACCGGTACACCGTGTTCCGCTCCGCCGCCCCGGAGCTGCGCAACCTGTTCGAGGGTGTCGCGGACACGGGTTTGGACGCGGACATGGGCCCGGCGGCCGACGCCGGCCGGGGCCCCGCGCCGCACCCCTTCCGCGCCGGGGACATCACGGCGCGGCTCGCGGCCTGGAACACCGAGGACGTCGACGCTCTCGTCGGCGGCGCCGGACCCGGCCGCCTGACCGCGCCCGGTCTCGCCGCGCCCCTCAGGACCGCCGACGGCAAGGCGGCCTATCTCCGCCGGCTCTTCGACCACGCCGACGTCCGGCTGAAGCCGGGCCAGGTCGCGTTCGGCCGCACGCACACCTTCGTGGAGTGGCACGGCACCGTCAGCAGTACGAAGGGCACGAACGTCCCCTTCGGGATCGTGGAGCGCTTCGGTCCGGCGGGTGAGTGGGAGCTGTACTTCGACACTCTGCCCCTGATCGCCAACCAGGCCCAGATCGACGCCATGTTCCAGCGTCTGGCGCAGTCCTGACAGCGACGCGGGCGGTCGCGGGTCCTCAGCCCCTGGGGCGGGCGAGCCTGCCGGCCGCCCCAGGGCTCTCGACGCCGTGGACGAGCTGTACCGGCACATCGCCGAGGAGGAGGACGGGCTCTTCCCCGCCTCGCTCACCGCGTCGACCGGAGACGACCGGAACCGGGTGGCGGCCGCCTGGCGCGAGGCGCACCCGGAGGCCGGGGAGCAGCTCGTCGACGATCTGCCACCTCTGCTGCAACCGTCATCGCCGGCCACGACGTCGCTGCGGCCGTTACGGGCAGCTCACACGCCTCGCCCGTAACGCGTGAGACGGGCAGCCGGACCTCTGCGACGGCTGCTACCAGGACCCCGAAGTGAGCTGTTGCATCTGCAGCCGTGTCCACCTCCTGCGCCTGCCGCGACTGTGCCGAGTACCCCGCCGCCCGGGCCGAGGATCCGAAGGAACCGCCAGGAGGTGATGACGGCCGGTGAGGGGGCACGATTCGTGCGGCGGCCGGCCAATCGATAAGGTTCCAGGCCACGACCGCACCCCGTTCGATCCACGGGCCGGTCAGGGCTCTGCCGATTTTGTGGCACCTCCACAACTACCGTGCTGACCCCTGCCTACCTGGGCCCTGGGACACCGGGGGGCGATCTTCACGCCGGGGCAGCCGGGCCCCGGCCGACGGGCCAGGAGGAACGAGTGGCACAGATCATCGCCGAGGTCTCACGGACGTTCAACGAGTTTCTGCTCCTGCCCAACCGGACCCGGACCGACTGTTCGCCTGCGACGGTCGAGCTGCGCACGCCCCTGGTGCGGCACATCGTGGGCGAGCCGTCGACGATCGAGCTGCACTCCCCGTTCACGTCCGCGATCATGCAGGCCGTCAGCACACCGGAACTCGCGATCGCGCTCGCCCGCAACGGCGGTCTGAGCTTCCTGCACCACAACCAGTCGATCCAGGACCAGGTCGCAGCGGTCTGCCGGGTGAAGAACTTCAAGGCCGGATTCGTCACCAGCGACACGAACGTCCGGCCTGACGACAGCCTGGGGCTCCTGGTCGACATCATGCGCCGCACAGGTCACAGCACCGCCGCGGTCACCCACGACGGGACCGCCACCGGCCGCCTGCTCGGCCTGGTGACCTCCCGCGATTTCCACCCCCAACGCCACGACCTGGCCGAACCCGTCGGCGGGCGGATGACCGCCATCGCCGACTTGCCCCATGCAGGGCCGGACACCACGCTTTCCGAGGCCAACACCCGGCTGTGGGACGAACGGCTGGACTGCCTCTCGGTGCTGGACGGCGAGGGAAACCTGCAGTACCTGGTGTTCCGATCCGACTACACGGACAACAAGCGATTCCCGAACCAGGTCGTGGACACCGCCAAGCGCCTGCGCGTGGGCGCGGGCATCAACACCCATGACTACCAGGAGCGCGTCCCGGCCCTGGCGGAGGCGGGCGTGGACGTGCTGTGCCTCGACTCGTCCGACGGCTACAGCGACTGGCAAGCACAGGCCCTGGCCTGGGTGAAGAAGCACTATCCCGAGATTCCGGTCGGCGGCGGCAACGTGGTCGACGGCGAGGCGTTCACCTTCCTCGCCGAGGCGGGGGCGGACTTCGTCAAGGTCGGTGTGGGCGGCGGTTCCATCTGCATCACGCGCGACCAGAAGGGCATCGGCCGCGGCCAGGCCAGCGCTGTGCTGGATGTTGCGGCGGCACGGGATGCCTTTCGCGAGCGCACCGGCGAGTATGTGCCGATCTGTTCCGACGGCGGGCTGGTGCACGACTACCACGTGGCTCTGGCGCTGGCGATGGGGGCGGACTTCGTCATGATGGGGCGTTACTTCGCGCGATTCGACCAGGCGGCCGGCGCGAAACTGCCCACCCGTGACGGCTTCGTGAAGGAGTACTGGGGTGAGGGCTCGAACCGTGCCCGTAACTGGCAGCGCTACGGTCAGGGTGGTCAGGGGCTGGTCTTCGAGGAAGGCGTGGACGGCTACGTCCCCTACGCGGGCGACCTCAACGAAGGGCTCGCCCTGACCGTCGCCAAGCTCAAGACCACGATGGTCTCCTGCGGTTCCGCCACCCTGCCGGAGTTCCAGTCCACGGCCCGGCTGACCCTCGTTTCGGACCAGAGCTTCCAGGAGAGCCACGCCAACGTCACCCTGCGGGACACCCCGGCGACGGTCTCCTGACAACCTGCCGAGGTCCGTCGAGGACCACTGGTGGGAGGGGAACAGCGCACGGTCGAAACAGCCCCCTCCACCCAGTGGTCCTCGGTCTGCGCACCGGCCGCTGCCCGCCCGCGAATGACACCGAGAGCCTTGGCCGGCACCGTATTCACAGCCGTGCCGGCAATCCCGCCGTCGACGAACACGGCAACCATGCAGTGCCAACAGCGCGAGGCGAGCGCGCGAACGGCGCAGTGCGCCCGGGGGATTGACTATTCGGGCAGGGGGCGGTCGTCGACGACGTGCTTCATCACGAGGGTGGAGGTCAGGCGCTGGACCCCGGGCAGCCGTGCGAGCTGCTGGTCGTAGAGCTGCTGGAAGGCGGCCAGATCGGTGGTGGCGACGCGCAGGAGGTAGTCGGGTTCGCCGAACAGGCGCTGGGCCTGGAGTACGTGCGGGACGGCGGCCACGGCCTCCTCGAAGGTGGTGACGGTATCGCGGTCCTCCCAGCGCAGGGTGGCGAAGACGAGGGCCTCGAAGTCGAGGCCCACGGCGGCCGGGTCCACAACTGCGCGGTAGCCGCGGATCGCGCCCTCGCGTTCGAGGTCGCGCAGGCGGCGGTGGCACGGCGAGACGCTCAGCTTTACGCGGGCGGCCAGCTCGGTCACCGTGAGACGGCCGTCCAACTGCAGCTCGGTAAGAATCTTCCGGTCCAAGGCATCCATGAAGAAGATTCTCCCCCAGAACGCGCGATCATGAGGGAAATACGGGAACACTTTCGAGCTGATCCGACCTAGCCTTCCTCACGTAACGAAGCACGTGAGAGGGATCGATCCATGGACACGACCACGCTGGCGGCATTCCTGGCAGTGGATCTCCTGCTGGTGTTCACCCCGGGCGCGGACTGGGCCTATGCGATCGCGGCGGGCCTGCGGGACCGCTCGGTCGTCCCGGCGGTCGTCGGGCTGATAGCCGGATACGCGGGATACACGCTGCTCGCCGTCGCCGGCCTGGTGGTGATCGTGGCGAGCTCGGCGACCCTGCTCACCGCTCTGACCGTCGCCGGGGCCTGCTACCTGATGTGGCTGGGCCGGGGCGTGCTGAGGCAGCCGGCCACCTTGACGGCCTCCGTGGAGACCGTGGGCTCCTCCCGCATGCAGATCGTGCTCAAGGGAGCCGGGATCAGCGGCCTCAACCCCAAGGCGCTGCTGCTGTACTTTTCTTTGTTCCCGCAGTTCATCAACCCGGCGACGGGCTGGCCGGTCGCCGCACAGACCGGACTGCTCGGCACGCTCCACATGACCGCCTGCGCCGTCGTCTACCTCGCCGTCGGCGTCCTGGCCCGCACCGTGTTGAGAACCCGGCCGTCCGCGGTCCGGGCGGTCACCCGCGCCTCCGGTGCCATCATGATCGCCATCGGCGGTTTCCTGCTGGTGGAACGCCTGGCCGGCTGACGAACCCGCCTCATCCCGTACGCACACCGCGACGTCCGAAGGAGAGCGCGTGGAAGACCGGACACAGCAGGAACAGGCAAGCCCCGAGACAGAGGCACGTATCCGGGAGAGCTTCGACCGCCAGGGCCTGATGCGCCACCTCGGTGCACAGATCACGCGCATCGCGCCCGGCCGGGTCCACATCGCGCTCCCGAGCCGGCCCGAGGTCACCCAGCAGCACGGCTACTTCCACGCGGGCGCCACCAGTGCGATCGCGGACAGCGCCGGCGGCTACGCGGCGTTCACGCTGTTCCCCGAGAACGCCGAAGTGCTCACCGTCGAATACAAGATCAACCTCCTCGCGCCCGCCGTCGGCGACCACATCGAGGCGGTCGGAACCGTCCTGAGGTCCGGACGCACCCTGACCGTGTGCCGGCTGGAGGTCTTCGGCGTCCAAGGCGGCCGACGGAAGCTCGTCGCGAACGGGCAGCAGACGCTGATCCGCGTGAACAGGCCCGACCAGTGAACCCGCAGCCGCTGTCCACGCGGACGACCCGGTGACAACGGCCGTTCCCGGACGCCAACCCACTCGTGCTGCACGGCCGTCGGCCGGCCCTCGTCGACGGCGGCCTCGTCGGCCACGCCGAGGAGACCGCCGCCTGGGCCCGCGCGCACGTCGGCGCCGTCGACCCGGTCGTGAACCCCCACTGGCACTGCGGCCACGTCGGCGGCAACGCCCTCCTCCGGGCGAGCGGCGCCGCCGGGGCGCCGGAGGCCGGGGCCCTCGTCCGCCGGCCGGGAGGAAGTCCTCGAAGGAAACGCCGACTCGCCCGGTGCGGGTGGCCCGCGCGGTCAGCTCCTTGACGCGGCCGGCGCCGACAGCTCATCGGACGGCGGTCCGGGGACGACCTCGGCGGCCGGCCATTCCGACTCGATGCGCACCGGCGCCTCCTCGCTGCCCGGCAGGCCTGCGCGGGCTCCGGCCCTCGGATGGTCCGACCCGCGCGGGGCGGAGGATCTGGCACAGGGCCGTCGGGACCGCCGGGGCCAGGACGCGGCGGGCCGCATCTCACCGGACAGAGGCGGCCCGAGGGCGGATCGGCGTCAGAAGCTGCTTGTGAGCCCTGCATCCGACGGTCCTGCCGGTGTCAGTGGCCTGGGCTCTCGGTGATCCAGCGGGCGGCGAGCACCCCGGACACCGCGGTGAGGCCGGCGGCGGCGAGGACGGTGGCGTTCAGGCCGAGCATGTCGGCGAGGAGACCCGCGACGAGGGCTCCGGCCGCGTAGCCGATGTCGCGCCAGAAGCGGTAGGTGCCCAGCGCGTTGGCGCGCCAGGTGGGGTGGGTGTGGTCGGAGACGGAGGCGATGAGCGCCGGGTAGACCATCGCGGTGCCAAGGCCCAGGGCCACGGCGGAGAGGATGCCGGCGAGAAGGGGGCGGTCGAGGATCGCCAGCGCGAGGAGGAGACCTGCGGCCTGGACGAGCATGCCGGTGACGATGAGGGGTTTGCGGCCGATCCGGTCGGCTAGTTGGCCCGCGGGGATCTGGCCGATGCCCCACAGGAGCGGGTAGAGGCCCTTGATCAGGCCGATGGCGGCGATGCCGAGGCCGTGGTCGGCGAAGAGCAGAGGGAAGACACCCCAGGTCAGACCGTCGTTGAGGTTGTTGACCAGACCCGCCTGGCTCGCGCCGCGCAGGGAACGGTCCCGCCACGAGGTGCGCGCGAACGTGGCCGCGAACGACGCCTTCCGTTCCTTTCCGTCCGGGGCGGGGTGCTGGGCGAGTTCGAGGGCGACATGGGCGGCGGTGTCCCGGGCCAGGAGCGACAGGCCGAACCCGGCGACGACGAAGATGACGCCGATCAGCTCGGGTGCCGGCCGCAGGCCGTGCGCGGTGGCCAGGTAGCCGGTGAACAGGGCCATTGCGCCGACGGCTGCGTAGCCGGCGGCCTCGTTCAGGCCGGTGGCCAGGCCCCGGCGGGCCGGCCCCACGAGGTCGATCTTCATGTTCACGGTCATCGACCAGGTCAGGCCCTGGTTGGCGCCCAGCAGGACGTTCGCGGCCACGATCCACCACCAGGACGGACCCCAGGCGAGGGCGAACGGCACCGGTATGCCGATCAGCCAGCCGGCCAGCAGGAGCTGCCGGCGGCGGAAACGGGCGGTGAGCGCTCCGGCCGCGAGGTTGGTCAGGGCTTTGGTGAGGCCGAAGGCGATGATGAAGGAGAAGACGGCCAGGTTGCTCGTGAGTCCGAAGACGTCGGCGCCGATGAGCGGGACGGTGGTGCGCTCCAGGCCGACGAGCGCGCCGACGGAGACGGTGACGACGACGAGCAGGGTGAACTGCGCCCGATTCTCCCGAAGCCCCAGCCGCACCGGCCTGTGCACGGGTGCGACCGCAGTGGTCCGGTGGCCCATGGCATCCCTCCTGCTCATCGGCCGCGAATCTGCGGGCCGGAGCGTATCTGTGTGACTATCCGCAGGCCAACATACCCCCATGGGTATTAATGGGCCGCAGTTTTCGACGTGATCAAAGATACCCAGGGGGGTATTTGACTCGGTGCCGCCGGCCTGTCTACGGTCGGAGGTGTCGATACCCATGGGGGTATTTGGAAGCGAGGGGTCTCCATGCGTGGAGTGGATCCGGATGTCTTCGCGGCGGGACTCGCCAACGGCGCGTTCGTGATCGACGTCCGGGAGCCCGGCGAGTACCGGGCCGGTCATGTGCCGGGTGCACGACTGGCGCCGCTGTCCACGCCCGGTGCGGTTGTGGACGGTCTGCCCGGCGACCGGCCGGTGTACGTGATGTGCGCGAGCGGCAACCGCAGCGGCCGGGCCGCCGAACACCTTCGGGCCGTCGGCGCGGAAGCCGTACCGGTCGCGGGCGGCACCGCCGCACGGGCTCGGGCCGGCTGCCCGGTCGCCCGCGGCACGGCGGCTGAGGCCGCCTGAAGCCCCAGCTGCCCCAGGGCGCTGACCTGCGACTTCGGCCATATTCCCCGTACCCGGCCGGGTACGCCATCGTCAAACGAAGGGTTTGCCGTGTTCTTCAGCCAGTACTACCTCGACTGCCTCTCCCAGGCGTCGTACATGATCGCCGACGAGACGACGGGGCAGGCCGTGGTCGTGGACCCGCGCCGGGACGTCTCGGAGTACCTCGCCGACGCCGAGGCCCGCGGATTCACCGTGGTCGGGGTGATCAACACCCACTTCCACGCCGACTTCGTCGCCGGGCATCTGGAGATGGCCGACCGCACGGGGGCCTGGATCGGCTACGGTCACCGCGCCGAGACCGAGTACCCCATCCGCAAGCTCGCCGAAGGCGAGCGCGTCAGCCTGGGCGACGTCACCCTGGAGATCTTGGAGACGCCCGGGCATACGCCGGAGTCGATCAGCGTGCTGGTCTACGAGCACGCCGACGACACGGTTCCCCACGGGGTGCTGACCGGTGACGCGCTGTTCATCGGGGACGTCGGCCGCCCGGACCTGCTCGCCTCCGTGGGGGTGACCGCGGATGAACTCGGCGCGATGCTCCACGACAGCGTCCAGAACAAGCTGATGGCCCTGCCCGACGAGGTCCGCGTCTTCCCCGCCCACGGGGCCGGATCGGCCTGCGGCAAGAACCTCTCCACCGAGAAGCAGTCCACCATCGGCGAGCAGCGCGCCACCAACTACGCCTGCGCCCCCATGACCGAGGCCGAGTTCGTCGCCCTCGTTACCGCCGGCCAGTCCGCGGCGCCCGGCTACTTCGCCTACGACGCCGAGCTGAACCGCAAGGCGCGCCTGCTGTACGACCGGGTTGCGGCTCCTCGGCCGCTGCGGCTGGAGGAGTTCGCGCAGCTGCGGCGGGGCGGCGCGGTCGTGGTCGACGCCCGATCGCCGCAGGAGTTCGCCTCCGGTCACCTGCGCGGTGCCGTCAATGTGCCGGCCGAGGGCCGGTTCGCCGAGCAGGCGGGCACCGTCCTCGATCCTTCCGGCGAACTTCTCGTCATCGCGCCGGAGAACCGGGAGGAGGAGGTCGTCACCCGCCTGGCCCGGATCGGTTTCGATCACGTGGCGGGCTACCTGCGCAACCCCGAGGACGCCTTCACGGAGATGGCCGAGGAGGTCACCCCCGCGAGCCGACTCACGGCCGCGCAACTGCGGGCCGCCCTGGCGGGAGACAACCCGCCGCTGATCGTGGACGTCCGCACCTGCGGCGAACGCGAGGCGAACGGATTTGTCGACGGTGCCGCACACATCGCCCTGAGCGAACTGCCGACCCGCCTGGACGAGATCCCCACCGACCGGCCCCTCGTCCTGCACTGCGCGGGAGGCCACCGCTCCTCGATCGCCGCGAGCCTCCTGCGCCACCGCGGCTTCACCGACGTCTCCGACATCCTCGGCGGCTACGCCGCCTGGGCCCTGTCCGCCGAATCCGTCAACGCCTGACCGCTTCCCTTTCACGGCATCCCGGCATTCCCGCGGGGGAGCGGCGCCCCCACTCCCCGCGGGCCGCCCCGGGCCCCTCACCACCCGTACCCCCGGGCCCTGCACACACCCACACATACCCCCCAGGGTATTTTTCGATTGGATCCCTTCATGGCCGAGAACACCGCCCAGACCTCATCGATCACCCCGGCCGTCCTCCACCGGCTGGTCGAGGAAGGCCGTGCACCTCGCGTCCTGGACGTGCGCATGCCGGGCGAGTTCCGCACAGTTCACATCCCCGGCGCCTACAACGTGCCCCTCGGCACCCTGCGCGAGCACCGGGCCGAGCTGCTGACCCACCTCGACGAGGACGTCGTGCTCGTCTGCCGCTCGGGGGCCCGCGCCGCCCAGGCGGAACAGGCACTCGCCGAAGCCGGCCTGCCGAACCTCCGCGTCCTGGAGGGCGGCATGAACGCCTGGGAGATGGCGGGCGCACCCGTGAACCGCGGCGCCGACCGGTGGGACATGGAGCGTCAGGTCCGGCTCGTCGCCGGTTCGATCGTGCTGGCAACCGGTCTGGTGGGCATCTTCGTCCCCGGCGCGCACCTGATCGGTACGGCGGTCGGCGCCGGCCTGACGTACGCGGCCCTCAGCAACTCCTGCGCCATGGGCGTCCTGCTGTCCAAGCTCCCCTACAACAAGGGGCCGCGCGTCGACATCCGTACCGTCATCACGGAACTGCGGGGCACACCGTGACCGTCCTCGCCGTCGCGGCGTCCCGTGTGCGGCGGGAACCGCTGACACGGCATCACCCGCACGACTCGCAACCGCCGGCGCCGCCGGACGTACGAGGCCGGCCGGAGCCGAAGACACACCGTCGCACGACCGCGGGAAAGCCTTGATGTATACCCCCTGGGGTATTATGGATTCGGGTTCGGGTGAAGGAGGACTCCCGTGCAGGTGGAAGAAGGGGCCGTGGGACCCGTCCTGAACCGGCTGCGGCGCGCACAGGGGCAACTGGCCGGCGTCATCGCGATGATCGAGGCCGGACGCGACTGCAAGGACGTCGTCACTCAGCTCGCCGCCGTCTCCCGGGCACTGGACCGGGCCGGCTTCAAGATCGTGGCCGGCGGGATGCGACAGTGCCTCGCCGAGAGCGCCACCGACGCACCTCCCCTGTCGGAAGAGGAACTCGAAAAGCTCTTCCTCGCCCTGGCCTGACCGGCGGTGGGGCGGCCGCGCCACTCGGCGCGCCGTGATGACGGGGGAGTGCGGCGCACGCGGCGGGTTGTGGTGTCGCTGAGGCGGGCCGGCAGTTCGTCGGGTTGCAGGCCCAAGGCGGCGAATGCGTGGTTCTTGTCCGTCGTGTCACCCGGCCCGCGGATGGTGGTGCTCGTTGAACTGCCGGCGGCACGACGGCACACACGAAGGCCTCCGTGCGCGGTGGAGACCGGACATCTCCACCGCACCGGAGGCCTTCGCCATGAGTGCCGACACCACGCGTGCACTGCACCCAGGCGCTGTGTCAGGTGACGTCAGCGCAGGCCGAAGGCCCGGGTGATCGTCTGCGAGACGCTGTTGCCGGCAGCGTCACGGGCGGTGACCCGGAGGGTGACGAAGCCGGCGGACTTCGGCGCGTGCAGGGCCGTTCGCCATCCGCTGGTGTCCCGGTCCAGCTCGGGCCGCTGCCAGGTCGCCCCGTCGTCGTACGAGATGGCGAGGGAAGGCTTCCCGATCGCGGCTGTCGTGCCGGGCAGGTGGGAGGCGGCCACCGTCAGCTCCGCGCGCCGGTTCGCCCGGCCGGCCTTGTCGGTGTCCACCCCGTAGTCGAGCTGGATCAGTGGCAGGGACTCGGCCGACTCGACTCCGGTGGCCGCGCAGGTGAAGTTCCACTCGGTCCGGGTGTGCGTCGAGTACGGGTGGGCCCAGGCTGCCCGGTCGTTGTCGACCACCAGCCGGTAGGGCAGCCGCTGCGGGTCGAGCCCGGGAACCGGCAGAAACTCGGAATTGCCCCAGTCGAGCTGCCGATCACCCTGGTAGAGCGACATCCAGTTTCTGACGTCGAAGTTGCCGTAGGCCTCGCCGACATGGCCGCCCGAGTCGCCCCAGCCCGGCGCGGGGATGTACATCGTGTCGAGGTAGCGCACCGGCTGATAGTCGATCGGACCCATCCGGGGCCGCTGGATCGGCCCGAACCAGCTGACCTTGCCGGTCTTCCCGGTCCTGTAGCGAAGCACGTCGATCGAGTGCTGCCCGGTCTCGCCGGCGATGAAGGCGTCGTCCAGCCAGGTGGCGTCGGGGGTGACCCAGTCGGTCCGCTCGCCCTGGGCGGGAGCGGTGAGCTGGTTTCCGACGGCCCAGCCCTGCCAGACGTCGGTGCGGAACTCCAGTGCCTTGCCCGGCCGGTGGTTGCGGAACGAGACGTCCACCCGGGCCAGGTCGTTCGGCTCCGCCCGCCAGGTCGGGTTGGCCGGGACGGCGCCGGACCAGTGGTGCACCACGTCGTAGAGGTAGTCGGTGGTGGGATGGGAAGTGACCTTCAACTCGACGCTGCCGTGCCGGATGGCGTCGATCAGGTGCCCGCCCCGGTCGGCGTCGAGCGTCGCCACCGTCAGCGGGGCCGGGCTCTCGGGGCTCCAGGGATTCTCGTCCCACGGCTGAAGCCGCCCGATGCCGTCGTTGACGACCAGGAGCACCCGCGCGCCGGACGCGGCGGCGGCCTTCGCCTGCTCCGCAATCGTCATGGTGTCGTTGCGCCGCACCACCACGGCCCTGCCGCGGACGCTGTGCCCTGCCAGCTCCTTGGCCGTACCCCCGCCGGCGAAGACCGCCGTCAGCTTGCCGGACCCCGCCGGCAGCGGCGTGGCCGCACGCTTGACCAGCAGGTCGTCAAACGTTTCCGACTTCGTGCCCACGGTCAGCGCCGGCTCTTCGAGGCGGAACCGGGCGCCGAACTCGAACCTGCCGTCGGTGACCTTCGTTCCGGTCGGGAGCGCCCAGATGCTGTCGTACGACGGGTCGGGCAGCATCGAGCTCTCGGCGAGGGTGTCGGTGAACGACCGGTGGACGTCCAGCCGGGGCGCGACCGCTGTGCTCTCCTTGGGCACGTGCGCCAGGACCTGGCGGGCCTTTTGGCCGTCCAGGGTGACGGTACGGTCCTGATCCAACTGCACGTCGTTGAAGCTGAGCACCGCCATACCCAGCGAGTGCGGCCCGTTCGCCCCCCGCACGTCGCCGGTGAGCCATCCGCTGTAACTGCCGACGGGCAGCCGCACGGTGCCGGTGCCGGACCCGTCGAGCTCGAGCGTCGTCCAGAGGTGCTCCGCCACCAAGAGGACCCTGCCGGAAAGCGGCTTGCCCGACCGGTCCTTCGCGACGACGGTCAGGCTCTGCCGCCGTCCCTCCTTGGCGGCGCCGATCAGGGTCCGGGCCCGCACGACCTTGGCGCTGTCCGTACCGGTGATCATGCCGCTGACCTGCTGGTCGGCCGGAAGCCGGTCCAGCGCCGCGGTCACGGTCACCGAGACGGTGCCGTGCGCGGGAACGGTGACCCGGCCGTCGGAAAGGGTGAACAGGCCCACCGGGGCGGCAGCGTCGACCGCCAGGTCCAGGCTGACCGGGTCATCGCCGACGTTGGTGTACGTCACCTTCTGGACATCGGTCTCTCCCGCCCTCGTGGGCCACGCGTGGAAGCCGGAGTACGCGCTCGCGGTGGCGAAGACCGACGCGTGCACCGCCGCCGAGGCATCGACCCGCCCGCTGCCCGCCTGGTACGGGGTGTACGACGGGGTCGCCTTGGCGCTGCTGACCAGTGCCTCCTTCAGCCGCGGGCCGCTCCAGCCGGGGTGCGTGGCGGCGAGCAGCGCGGCGGCGCCGGCGACGTGAGGCGTCGCCATCGACGTGCCGCTCATCGTGGTGTAGAAGCCCGAGCCGCTCCGCCGGAGGTGCGAGCGGGCCGCGAGGATGTCGACGCCCGGTGCGGTGAGTTCCGGCTTCAGCCCGAAGTCGCCGTCCCGCGGGCCCTGGCTGGAGAAATCGGCGAGCCTGTCCGCGGAGTCGACCGCGCCGACCGTCAGCGCCGAGTCCGCAGCACCGGGACTGCTGATGCTGCGCGGGCCGCCGTTACCGGCCGCGACCACGAACAGCGCGCCGGTCTCGGCGCTGAGCCGGTCGACCGCCTCGCTCATCGGGTCGGTGCTGTCACCACCACCGCCCAGACTCATGCTGACGACCTTGGCCTGTGCGTCCCGGGCGGCCCACTCCATGCCCGCGATGATCCAGGACTCCTGTCCCCGGCCCTCACTGTTGAGCACCTTGCCGATCTCCAGCCGGACCCCGGGAGCAACACCCCGCTCCTTTCCGTCCGAGGCGCTGCCGGTGCCGGCGATCGTCGAGGCGACGTGGGTGCCGTGACCGTTGTAGTCGGCGACGTCCTCCTCGTACGGGACGAAGCTGGTGGCCGCGTCGACCTGCCCGACGAGGTCGGGGTGTTCGGTGTCCACGCCGGTGTCGAGCACCGCGACCTTCACCCCCTTGGCGGTGTTGCCCTCCGCCCAGACCCGGTTCGCACCGATCTGCGCGGTCGAGTCGGCCAGGTCGGCCGTCACCTTGCCGTCGAGCCAGACCTTGGCGATGCCGCCAGCGAAGGCGGGGCGCGCCGATCCACGGCGTGCTGCCGCTGCGCCGGACCGGCCGGTGAGCGCCGACCAGAACGCCGGGGCCTTTTCGCGGTTCTGCGCGACCGCCGCGCCCTGCATGCTGTCCAGCCGGCGCACGACCTTCGAGCCGGCCACGTCCGGCGCGGTCCGGGACCTGGCGGCGGCGTCGGTGTAGCGGACGATGAGCGACAACCGTTCGGCGTGCGCGTCGTCGTACCCGTCGGCGATCAGCCGGGTCACGTTGAACAACTGTTTGTCCAGCAGCCCCGCGCCGACGTAGGGCAGGGCGGCATCCGGGTAGACGTACATCGACCCGTCGATGACGGCGCGGTGGAAGCCGGCGGTGGTTCCGTCCGGGCCTTCGAAGGACCGGACGACGGTGCCGTCGGCGGCGGTGCCGATCGTGACCTTGTCACCGGTGATCAGCGTGACGCTGTGCGTGCCGCCGTTTCCCGGCGGCTGGTGTGCGGCGCCGGCGGGCAGCACCGGACCGGCCGGGTCCGCGGGCGCCGCAGCGGTGGCTGGTATGACCCCGAACGCCAGAGCGGCGACCACGGCAAGCGCGATCGGCCCCGGCCTGCGAATGGGAACGCTGGTCAAGGAGACCCCTCAAGGGAAGCGAAGAGTGGGAGACCACCCGGAGCATGGGGGTTGCCTCCGGCCTCGAACAAGAGACTCCGGCTGGCGCCCTTTGGTCATGGCGCAGTTGTGCCACCACAGGGACGGGCCGCCCCTGCAATCCCCGCGGCGGACAGCCGGCGGACCGTCTCCACCCCGGCCCCGCCCGGCTCCTGACAGATCGCCAGAACTGCGCACCATGACGGAGACGGCACGGGCACATCGGTCGCGACCACTCGCGCCGGTCACCGGTGCCGGCGGCTGCCGGCCGGACACCCCGACCGAAAGGCCGGTGTGCCGCCGCCCGGGCTCGCGGCGTCGTCGGCCTCCCCCCACGCGTGCGGCGTCTCGTGGCGTCGTCCGAGCCCGGCGGCCCGCTCGCCGGGTGCCCCGGGGCTCGGGCCCGTCCCGTCCACCGACGCCTCCTGCGGCCGCAAAGAGGGGCGTGTCCGCGACGGTCGTGGCGTCTCGTGTGTCACGTACGCCTCGTGATGTCCGCCAGGGGCGGCTCCCCGTCCGCGCCGCCGGTACCCGCCCCTGCCGCGAACCTGCGTGAACAAAACAATCAGACCGCCCGGTAGAGCCGCGTGACCTGGGACATGAACCTTCCGCTTGACCGGATCAGACAGATCTGTCTAACCTTTTTCCCGTACTAGACAGACCTGTCTAAACCTGAGGGTTACCCATGAGCCTGACACCCACTGCGCGCCACGCCGCCCGGACGAACAGCCCCGTACGACGGTCCCCTGCGTACGCCGCCCACCGGCGACGACGGGGCCCGGGACCCATTGCCTCCCTTGCCCTGCTCGCCTCGATCGTCGTGTCGCTGCTGGCCGCATCCAGCGCCCCGACCCCGCTCTACGCGATCTACCAGCAGCGCTGGGGCTTCTCGCCGATCACCACCACCACCGTCTTCGGCGTCTACGCGCTCGCTGTGCTGGTCTCGCTCCTGGTCCTCGGCAAGATCTCCGACCACGTCGGCCGCCGGCCGGTCCTGCTGGCGGCCCTGACCGGGCAGGCCGCGGCGATGATCGTCTTCGCCACCGCCGGCGGGGTGGACGCACTGCTGGCCGCCCGTGTCGTCCAGGGCGTGGGCACCGGCGCCGCGCTCGGCGCGATCGGCGCCGGCATGCTCGACATCGACCCGCGCAGGGGAGGGTTCCTGAACTCCTTCGCGCCCGCGGTGGGCACCGCCGGCGGCGCCCTGGTCTCCGGGCTGATCGTGCAGTACCTGCCCGTGCCCACCCGCCTCGTCTACTTCGTACTGCTCGGCATATTTGTCCTGCAGGCGCTCGGTGTGCTCGCTCTGCGCGAGACGGTGAGCCGCAAGCCGGGCGCGCTGGCCGGCATGACCCCCGAGATCAAGCTGCCCAAGGCCGTCCGCACCCCGGTGGCGATCGCCGCCCCCGTACTGTTCGCGGTGTGGGCACTGGCCGGTTTCTACGGCGCGCTGGGCCCGGCCATCATCCGGACCCTGGTGCACTCCACCTCCGTCGTGTGGGGCGGGCTGCCACTGTTCGTGCTCGCCGGTTCTGCGGGCCTGGCCGTCCTGGTGCTGCGCGGCACCTCGACGCGCACGGTGATGCTGCTCGGCGCCGGCGCACTGATGGCCGGTGTGGCGATCACCCTGGTGTCCATCGGCCCGGGCACCGGCGGCGCAGCCGCCGCGACCGGGTTCTTTGCGGGCAGCGCGATCGCCGGCTTCGGCTTCGGCAGCGGGTTCCAGGGCGGCATCCGGATGGTGATGCCGCAGACGGAGCCGCACGAGCGGGCCGGTGTGCTGTCCCTGCTGTATGTGGTGTCCTACCTGGGCCTGGGCGTACCCGCGGTGATCGGCGGCGTGCTGGTCGTGCACGGAGGCGGGCTGCTGCAGACCGCCCGGGAGTACGGCATCGCCGTCATCGTGCTGACGGCCGCCGCGCTGGTCGGCCTGCTGCTCAGCGGCCGCCGCGCGCAGCCGGTGGCAGCGCTCCTGAAGGCAGCCGGTCCCCCCTCCGTGGCCGCACCCGCACCGCAGACCGCACGGGTGCCGCAAACCGTCTCCGGCTAGAATAGACTGATCTGTCTGAAGGGATGATCGTCATGGCGACCAGGACCGCAACGAAACCGTCTGCACGGGAGCGCCTGCTCAAGGCCGCCAACGAGCTCTTCTACAGCGAGGGCGTGCAGACCGTCGGCATCGACCGCATCATCGAGCATGCCGGAGTCGCCAAGGCATCCCTCTACAACACCTTCGGGAACAAGGAAAGCCTGGTCTGCGCCTACCTGGAGTCCCGCAAGACGCGCATCCAGGACCGGATCCTGCGGACCCTGACCCGCTTCAGGACCCCCCGCGAACGCCTGCTCGGCGTCTTCGACGCACTGGGCGAGTCCTTCACCGCCCCCCAGTACAACGGCTGCGCGTTCGTGCGGGCCACCGCCGAGGCGCCGGACGACAGTTCGATCAGCCGCGCGGCTGACGACTACCGGGCCTGGGTGCGCGGCCTGTTCACCGAACTGGCCGCCGAAGCCGGCTACGCCGACCCCGAGGGGCTGGCCCGCCGGCTGCACCTGCTCTACGACGGCGCCGCACTGTCCGCGTGGATGGACCGCGACCCGTCGGCCTCCACCACCGCCCGCGCCGCCGCGGCCGTCCTGCTCGACGCGGCGCCGCTCGCGGGACCCGCGACCACCGGCCCGGGAAGCTGAAGGTCCAGGGGACCGTCCCGCCCCCCGACCTCAGCCGGCCGGCTGGGGGCGGATGCGCCGACTCGTCGCGCGAGCTGCGGACAGGACGTGCGCAATCCACGCTCACGGCGACCGATCAACCGGCCCATCAGTCATCTTGTCCCCGGAGGTGATGGGGGATCGGTTTCCCCAGGCTCAACCGGGCTCCCCACTTCGTTGAGCGAGGGACAAGTGGGTCAGGGCCTCCCGCTCCTGCAGTGTGCGGGCCGTGACGACATCTCAGGCGCCGAGGCTCTCGATGGTCTCCTGCACCAGGCGGTTGCCCGAGCTGGGAAGCCATGCGGTCACCGGTGACAACTCGTCGACGGCCGCACCCAGCCATTGTGGATCACCGAGACGATCCAGTGCCTTCGCCTCGGAAAGCTTGCGAACCAGGGCCTTCAGCAGGAACACATGGCTGCCCGTGTAGTGGCGCTTGTGGTGCGTGTACCGCGCCGACCACGGCTCGGACGGGTGGCGGAGCAGCCCCTGCAGGGAGCAGCCGTCACGCCCGGTCCGATAAGGGGTACTGCCGAATGCGCCGACGAAACCTCCGGTACGGGTGGCCTCCCACTTCCAGCAGGTCGCATCGACACCCAGTTGTACGAACTGGGACCACCGGACGACGGACTGAGGCGCGGGATCCGCACGCCTGTAGTGCTCGACGCCCTCGGGCGTGAGCACCACGCACAGGCCGTCCTTCCGTTTCGGATCCCCGATCATCCACCGGTCTCCGACCAGCTCCAGCGGCCCCAGGTGCTGCGCCACGATGTTTCCCTCAATCCCCGCCATCCCTCTGGACCGGGAACAATAACCGGCGCCACAGGGGACGGTCCTCCCGGGGCGTCGCGCTGCACCGGCCGTGTGACCCGGCCCCGTCTTCCGTTGTGGTTCGGCACCGACCGGTCTGTCGGCCGGACGGCTTCTCGGCGCGCCAGGCATGGGGAGCTCGTGCGAGCAGGTCTGTCTTCCCCCTGAGCGAGGGGCGGGGACATTCAAAGATCCCCATCAGGGACGCCTTGCGGGCGTGAAAGGGTGCGGCTGGTGCTCCGGCCGGCCCTGGTCATTCCTCCGGGCGAATCCAGGTCCGGGCGAGTTCCGCGACCCAGGTGGCCGCCGCGTCGGGAGCGGGCGGGGGTGCGCCGACGACGACGAGTTCGGTGACGCCCGCCGCACCGAGTGCGGGGAGCTGCTCCGGGATGCCGTCGTTCAGCGCGACGGCGACCGTGAGTTCGTCAAGAGCGCGACCGTGGTGGGCGCACTCATCGGCGAGAACGGCGATGTGCGCCGGGACGTCGGCCGCCGGGATGTTGAAGCCGTACCAGCCGTCGGCGAGCGTGGCCGCGCGGCGCAAGGCGGCGTCGCTGTTGCCGCCGACCACGACCGGGAGCCGGCCGCCGCGCAGCGGCTTCGGGTTGACCCGGATCGCGTCGAAGCGGGTGAACTCCCCTGCGAAGGAGGCCGGGTCCTCGGCCCAGAGGGCGCGCATCGCGGCGAGGTACTCCTCGGTGCGCCGCCCGCGCTCGGCGAAGGGGACTGCGAGCGCTGCGAATTCCTCGGCCGACCAGCCGACCCCGACCCCGAGGCTGAACCGTCCGGCGGAGAGCACATCGAGTGTGGCGGCCTGTTTGGCGACCAGGACCGGGTTGTGCTCAGGCAGCAGGAGTACGCCGGAGGCGAGCTCGATCCGGCTGGTGACCGCCGCCGCGAAGGTCAGGGCAAGCAGCGGGTCCAGCCAGTCCGCGTCCGCGGGCACAGCGATCCGGCCGTCCGCGGAGTAGGGGTAGCGCGAGGCGGGCGTGTCCACGAGCACCACGTGCTCGCCGCACCAGAGCCTTGCGAAGCCGTGCGTCTCCGCGGCTGTGGCCACCGCACGGATCACCTCGGGACGGGCACCGTCACCGATACCGAGCGCGTGCAACCCCACTCGCATTCTCCACCTCCGGGCGTCACCTTAAGTGCGAAGCGCGGACGCGCTCGGGTGACGTGGCCCACCGCGCGCGGAGGCGCAGGCGCGGCGGGAGCTCGACCTGACGATGTGGGAGGCGGAGAAGCAGGCCCGTAAGAAGGAGGGCCGCCAAGCCCGGGCCCAGCTGCGGCCGGGCAGGAACCGTCAGGTATGCCTGCGCCTCTACTGCACCCTCCGCAGGAACGGCGACGCCTCCCCGTCGTTGTCGAGATCGACCGCGAGGATGCCAGTACCGCCGTGGACAAGCTCCGCGACGAGGCCCTTTGCGGACCTGCGCTGCGGATCCGCTGGCACGGAGCGCTGCGCGCCGAGCTCCCGGCCGGTGTCGCCCGCCTGCACCTGCCGACACAGCCCAGCCGCACCCCGTCCGGTACTCGCTCAAGCAGGTCACCAGCACGGCGGCGATCACTCTGGGCGAGGCCGTCACCTCCGAGGCCGCACGTGTGCAGGGACGGAATCCATGAACCGGTTGACCACTTCGGCTTATGAGAGTGCGGAGGGTGGCCGCATCCGGTGAGGATGCGCCACCCTCTGGGGCGCCGCGCTGGAACGCGGTGATGCCCGGTCCCTGTTCCATGGTGCAGCCACGACGCCAGGGAAACCTCGGGCACGAGTACCCGAGACAGCGTTGCTAGGAGGGTGTCATCGCGTGCGTGTCTTCGGCAACGCCGGATGGACGGAAACGAATGAAAATATTGGTTTCACTCTCCTGACCTGCGGCCTCCTGATGATCGGCTGCCGGCTCGTCCACCCGTTCGCCTGCATCGTGGACCCGTGCTCTGGACGTTTGTGAATCAACGCCCTTGCACGAAGAGGCACGCATTGTGATGGTCGGTTACTGGTGAGAGGATCGCCCGCAGGTTGACGGACCAGACCTGGAAGTCCCCGTCAGCTGTCACGGTGCAGCCCAAGTCCACGCCCGATTACGGGTTCTGACACGACGCCAGTTGGAGACATGCATGCGTTCATCACCTCTCACACCGTTCTCGCCCAGCGCCTCTCCGGGCGCGCTGACGCCTGGCGAGGTGGTCATCATCCTCGTCGTCATCCTCGTGGCAGGAGCCCTCGCCCTGGCTGGTCTGCCGATGTTCGGCGCTGTTGAGTTCATCGCGGGCGCCCTCTACGTCGCCGTCAGCTCGCTGAGGGCGATGCGCACGACGACAGCGCCCTCGCCCGAGGCAGTCTGACCCACCCATGGGACGGCGTGAGAACGCCGTCGCCGCAGAGACCCGGCAGTCCGAAGCGCTCGCGCTGTGGCTACGTGCCCAGCGCGAGCGCCGAGGCGTCACCTACGCGACGATGGCCAAACTGATCGGATACCGGTTCACCGCGTCCATGCTCTCGCGCGGCGCCAGCGGGAAAGTCCCCTCCCGTCAACTCGTCGAAGCCTACGCACGCGCCTGCGAAGCCGACCCCGCAGAAGCGATCCGCCTGTGGAAAGCCGCCCGCCGCTCCGAGGAAGAACTCCGGCGTCGGGAGGAGACCGCCACAGAGTTTCAGGACCTGGCCACCTCGGTGCGCTCCGCACTCACTCACCCGGAACTGATCGAGACCTTCGGCCAGTTACGCCGGGCGATGATCCAGGTCCGTGCTCGGGAAGGCCAGCCGTCTCTGGGCTACTTGCAATCCGAGGCCGGGCGAACCGCTGACGGCCGGCACTTCCGGCTCCCGAAGAGCAGTCTGAGCGCTGTCCTGCGGGGGGAAGCGGTCCCTTCCCGCGAGCACGTCACCGCGTTCATGGAAGCCCTCGGCGCTTCCCCCCGCAAAGTCAGACCGTGGGAACGAGCCTGGGACCGGATCGCGCAAACCTACGCCCGCCAGCCTCCGGCTGTGGTCGAGATCCGCGTCGCGGACGGCCCCGCGGCCGTGCCGCCCCAACACCCCGTCCTACTGATGACCACAGCCGCGAACGGCCCCGACTACGACTACCTTCGTGACCAAGTGGTGAGCGACTACATGAACACCGACATGCCCCGCATCTGGAAGGGCCCGCAGCGCCCCTACCCGCCGGCAGGGCAGACTCGCTCCGGCCTGCCCATCCGGATTCCGCGACGCTACGAACGCCCGGCCCACCGCCTTCAGACTCACAAGAAACCCAGCCCGACCAGCGCCACACCCGCCCTTGCCGCACCGGGCCGCCCACGCTCCGCCGCTTCCCAGACCCTGGAGAAGACCCTTCAACTACGCCTGCTCCGCGACGACTGAGGGCTGTCCCGTAACCCCTGGCGGAACAGCGCGCGGCGTCGGATACGGTGCAACGCACGACGGAGGAGCGTCCTCGTACTGGATGTATTCGGGCGTTCCGGCAACGCAGCGAGGTGCCGTAACCGGCGTCGTGCGCCCGCCAGGGGTTACGGGACAGCTCCTGGCGCGGGCGGTGCAACCGTAAGCCCGGACGGCGAGAAGCGCCGCAGTCAAGATTCCAGGGGCGGATGCCCCGCCCCCACCGCACCCACGCAGCTGCAGTCCGTCGTGCCCGTCGCTGCGACGCGCCCGTTCACCAAGGGCAAGGCCGGTGCCGCCCCGAAGGAGGGAAGACTGCATACATGATCAAGCCCCAGATACGCCCTGCCCGACTGAGCGACATCGACGCGGTCGCGCAACTCCTCGCCCGCAAATGGGACATCACTGCAAGCACGGTCACTCGCTGGCTCGATACCAACCGAGGAGACGAACCGGGCACGGACAAGACCGTCTTGATGTCGATTGACTTGCCCCGGCCAACAGCCTCCGTGGCCATCGCATAGCCGCTTCGCGCAGTACGCGGGACGGACGCAGAAGGATCTGCAACACAGGTGACTGCACCTGCCAAAGCCGGCCTGCGGGACAAAGGCCGGCGGTCCGCCGGAGAAGCACCCGCGGCGCGAGATCGTGGACGCGATTCGGTACGTCGTGGACACGGGCTGAAAGTGGAGGGCCCTGTCGCCCTCCACCTGGGTCCGCCGTGGGCGTCGTCCGTACGGTCGCGAAGCCGGGAATCGGGTTCGCCCGGGTTCCGGGGTTGAAGTTGTCGTTGCGGCAGCTTCTACCGTCCTGAGCAGGGCCGGAGAGACCGGCCCGGTGACGCGTCTGTGAGGGAGGCGGCGATGGACTGGCCGATCGCGGAGGTTGCTCGGATGTCGGGCGTGACCGCCCGGACCCTGCGGCACTACGACGAGATCGGCCTGCTGCCGCCTGCCCGGATCGGAGCCAACGGCCACCGCTACTACGAGGAGCGTCAGCTGCTGCAGCTGCAGCAGATTCTCGTACTGCGGGCACTGGGTGTAGGACTCCCCGAGATCGGCCGGATCCTGGCCGAGCAGCTCGACGAGGTGGAAGCCCTGCGTGGCCACTACCGGCGGCTGCTCGCCGAGCGGGACCGGCTCGACGCCCTGGCCGGCACCGTCTCCCGCACGATCACCGAACTGGAGCAGTCCAGGAAGGACGGCAGAACCATGACCGCCATCAACCGACCGGAGAACCTGTTCGAGGGCGTGCAGCCCTCCCAGTACGAGGAGAGCCTGCATGACTTCCCCGAGCATGCCGAGGAGGTCGCCCGCAGGGTCGCCGCGATGACCCCGCAGGACGTCGAGGCCGGACAGCGCGAGCGCACGGCGCAGATGATCCGGCTGGCCGAGCTGATGGCCGCCGGCCACCCGGCCGACGCCGAGCCTGTGCAGGCCGAGATCGACGCCCAGTACCGGGCCCTGGTCCAACTGCGGGCCGTGTCCGCCGAGGAGTACCGCGCCATGGGACGCTCCTGCGTGGACAACGACGCCTGGCGCGCCGCATACGAGGCGATCACACCGGGTCTGGCCGCGTACCAGCGGAACGCCATCGAGGCGTATGCCGCTGCCCGGCTGAGCTGAACCGGGACCGGGCTGCCCCCGCGGGAACCGGCCCGCAACAGCGGGCTTCCGACTGTCGCACCGACAGGCTCACTCGCCCGACCCCGCAGGCGCCGGGCGAGGTGCTGCCCGTTCTCAGGTTCTGGCTCGGCTTTCGTGCAGTGGCCACGGTGAGTGACGGCTGAGCGTCCCCGGGCGGCTTGCGAAGTCGCCCGATTCACGCACTGCTGGCCGCCGGGCACAACAAGCGGTCCGTGGCCCGGCAACTCGGCATGAGTCAGAGCATGGTCCTGCGGTTCTCCCGGGCTGACGCGCCCGAAGACCTTTTCAACGGGCAGTGCAGAACCGGACGTCCGTCCTCGACCCTTCACCCGCTTCCGGCGCCCAGACGGGTACGCGGACGTGCCCTGCTTGGCCACGATCCCTTCAAGGCCCTGCGCCTGGAGTGCCTCGTACCAGTGCTCCGCCACATCCCGGTCGTCAGTTGCCGGTACGGGCTGGATCGGCGGACCGACCTCCGCGAGCAGTTCCAGGAGCAGGGCGCGCCGTTCTGTGTACGGGAGGGGGCGGGTGTCGCCGATCGCCAGGTCGGGGTGCTGCACCAGGTCGGTGGCGATGACGTGCACGATGGTGTCCGGCTCGGCGCCGTCGGTCTCCTTGCGCAGGCGGAGCAGGAGGGTGACGCAGAGCAGGCCGGTGCCGTCGGCCGTGAGGCCGGGTGCGGGGAAGGGGGGGAGGTCGTGGCGAGTCATCGACGGTAGGCGGTGGCGGCGACGGCGGGCAGGAGGGCGAGGGAGAGGATGCCGCCGGTGAGGGCGAGGATGGGATAACTGGTGGCGGCGACCAGGATGCCGGAGGCCATGTTGCCGGTGGCGCCGGCGATGGAGACGTCGACCAGGCCCTGGGTCTTGGCGCGGGTGGCCAGCGGGACGGTGTCGGTGATGATCGCCGTTCCGGAGACGAGGCCGAGGTTCCAGCCGAGGCCGAGCAGGGCCAGGGCGAGCGCGAGGAGGCCGACGGAGTCGCCGGGTGCTGCGGCGGCGAGGATACCGGCGGCCAGGAGGGTGATGCCGGAGGCGGCGGCGATCTTCATGCGGCCGTAGCGGTCGACGAGCCAGCCGGTCAGGGGTGAGGGCAGGTACATGGCGCCGATGTGGATGGCGATGACGAGGCCGGAGGCGGCGGCCCCGCGGTGCGCCTGAGCCTGCCGGACGGGGAGACCGCGTGGCCGCCGGAGGTGACCAGCACCGTCCAGGAGGCGCTGACCAACGTGCTGCGGCACGCGCCCAAGGCCCGCTCGGTCACGGTCACCGTCGAGCAGGACCCGCGGGACGTCACCGTCGAGGTCACCGACGATGCCCCGACGGCCCCGGCCTGGCACCCTCATCGCGGCGGCTATGGTCTGATCGGCATGCGCGAACGCGTCGGACGGCCTGGACGATAGGCACGATGGCACCCGGCCGACAGCGCGGAGACCGTAACGATCACCAGCGCCTTCAGGCCGCCGCCATCAGGGAGATCTCAAGCTCAGACGCCGAGCCGTCCACCGTCTTTGCAGCAGTGGTCGAGAACGTCGGCCGCGGCCGGTGACCGGACAGATGTCGGTGGCGGCCAAGGCGCGGCGCCCGGGGATGGGGACGCGGCAGTCGGCCGGGAACACCGGCCCGGACGTGCGGCCCTTGAGCGGGCAGGGCAGCAGCCGGGCAGTGCCAGTGGCCCAGTGCAATGAGAACTGCTAACAAAATGATGTGCCGCCGCCGCGGTACTCGGGGCAATCTTGTGGAGTTCGACCGCGAAGTGCCGGGCTGGTAGAGGACGATGGCCACCGGCGGTCGTCGGTGGTGGCGGCTGTGCTCATAAGTGGGGAGGCCTGGGTGCGGTTAGAGGTGCATGTGGAGTCGGGTGCGGGGGAGCTGCGTTCGCTGCAGGGTTGGCTGCGTTCGGATCCGGATGTGCGCAGGTCCGCGGTGAGCGAGGTGCGGGGGAGTACGCCGCGGCCGGGGGAGATGGGCACCGTACTCGACGTGCTGGGACTGGTGACGGGCAACGGCTGGAGCGCCGCATCGTTCGTACTGGCGCTGGCGGCATGGCGGCAGACCCGGCCGCAGCGGGCGCGAGTGGAGATCCGCCACGGTGACACGGTCATCGTCCTCACCGACTGCTCGCCCGAGGAGATCGAGCGGGCCACCAGAGCGCTGGACGCCGCAGCGGACGAGGACCGCGACACGTGAGTGTCCTGCCCGACCCGGGGGCCTCACGCGCGGTCCTGATCGGCACGAGCCGGTACGACCACCTGGAACAGTTACCGGCCGTCTCGAACAACCTGACCGACCTCGCCGTCCTCCTGAGCGGCCCGCTGTCCCTGCGCATGCCCGCCCCGCACGTGACCGTCGTCGAGAACCCGCCCGATGCAGGCGCCGTGATGGACTCGCTGCGCCAGGCAGCCGCCGAAGCCACCGACACACTGCTCGTCTATTACGCCGGCCACGGCCTCATCGACCCCCACGACGCGCTCGCCCTGGCCATGCCGCACACACAGCCCGACCGTATCGAGACCAGCCTGAACTACGACTGGCTGCGCCAGATCCTCCTGGACTCTTGCGCACAGAGACATATCGTCCTCCTCGACTGCTGTTACAGCGGCCTCGCCCTCGGCAGAATGAGCGCACCTCAGGGGCTCGCCGACCATGCCGCAGTCGAAGGCACTTTCCTCCTCGCCGCCTCCGCCGAGACCCGCACAGCCCTGGCACCGGTCGGCGACACCCACACAGCCTTCACCGGCGCCCTCCTCGACACACTGCGCCACGGCGTCCCCGGCGGCCCGCCACTGCTCGACCTGGAGACCGTCTACCTCCACCTGCGCCGGACTCTGGAGGCGCGAGCGCATCCCGTTCCGCAGGCCAGGAATCGCAACAGCGGTGCCCGCGTGGCGATGGGGCGCAACCATGCGGACCTTCCTGCCGCACCGGTCACCGCGGCAGCCGGCCCCGAGCAGCCGGACCATCGCCCATGGCCCGACCCGTCTGCGATCAGCACCGTCACCGGCTTCTTCACGAACCTTGCGGCCGTGCGGGAAGTCAGCGGACTGACTCAGCAGGAGGTCAGCCGCCGCTCAGCCGGACGCATCTCCACAGGCACCATCAGCAGACTGGTCAACCTCGACACGCTCCCCGCCACCTGGACCACCACAGCCGCCTACCTGTCCGCCTGCGGCGTCCCCGACGACCAGATCCAGCAATGGCACGGAGCCTGGCAGGAACTGCGCCGCCACGCGTCCGCGACACAGGAGCCGCGCACCGGCACGCCCGACGGTGGCACCGCTGAGGCCGGGAAGGCGCGGCGGCGGCTCTCCGCCTTATGGCGCGGCCGCGGTCACTGACCGGGGGCAGCAGGGGCTGATGCTCCGGACGGGCGGGGCTGAGGGCTCTTTTCCGTGTCGCCGGAGTCGTTCCCGACCAGGGTGTTCCACCCGGCGATGGCCAGGATGCCGGCCACCAGGATTGCGCCCGTGGACGGCTTCTTCCACCGGCTGGAGGCTGAAGAGGGCTTCACGTAATGCGCTGCCCGGTAATACCCCTTGCGTTGCTGTGCCACAGCTCCACATCCCCCGAACCGGCTGGCTGACTGTCGCAGCAAGTCTTCCAGCAGCGTTCCCGTTCTGGTTCCGAACGGCCGAGCACGTCCGGATTCCGACGCTTGAGGACGGCTGGCCGCTGCGGCGGGCTGCCGAGCGCTTCCAGGTCTCGCCCACAACGGCCCAGCGTTGGGCATACCGTTACCGGCTGTCCGGCGAGGCAGGCATGGCGGACCGTTCAAGCCGTCCGCACGCGAGCCCGCGCCGCACCCCGACTCGGACCGAACGACGGATCATCAAGGTCCGGCTCCTGCGCCGGTGGGGACCGTCCCGCATCGCCGGCTTCCTCGGCCTGGCTCCTTCGACCATGCACCGGGTACTCACCCGCTACCGGCCGGCCCGCCTGACCCACCTGGACAGTGCCACCAGCTGTGCCGTGGGGGGCGTTCAACCCCATTACAAGTGCAAGGTGTTGCGCTCCTCATGGGTGAGTGTGCGGGGGCCGGCCTGCTTGGTGGCTGAGCTTCAGAAAAATGGGTAATGGGCTTTCCACAGGTCAGGGTAGAAGTGCCGGAAAGATGAAGTCGGTGAATCGGCCGATGTGCATTGGTGCGGCGCAGGCGATCCGGCAGCCCGCAGAGTTGACGGTCATGCGAGCTGCGGGATGCCCTGTGGCGGCAGATCCGGGGTTGAAGTCGAAGCGGATCGCGGAGTGTAGAACCATATTCGTCGGCTCGGTTGCCATGTGGAGATCGATGACATCAAGGATTGGTTCCTGGCGTACGAGGTCTCTGTCCAGGCGATAGGGGCAGGGGGATACAGGCGAGTCGGTGGCCTGCGATTTCTCCCGCCTCGATGTCGTAGGTGATCTGCAGAAGTGCCCCGTCAAGCAGGAGGGCCGAGTAGGCGCCGGCCTGTGCCCACCGCTGGTAGTCCTGAAGGGTCGGGTCTCCCCGGCTGACCAGGAATGGTATGCCGGGGTCAGTTGCATGCCAGGAGACACGCGTCCCGCTCACACAGACCGTGTTGGTGTAAGCGGCTATCTCCGCGTTGAGAAGGTAGTCGAGTAGGTTGCGGACCTCCTCTGAGACCGTCCTGGTCGTTGTCACGCGGCAGGTCTTCCTTCAGCTTCATCACCATCCCGGCGATGACGAGGATTTCCCGCTGGAGCCTCGCCGGGTGCACCGGGCCGCAGCGCGCCGAGGGCCCGTCCTCAGTGGCGGTAATGCGCCTCGATCTCGCCGGGATCGCCGGAATAGGTGCCGCCGGAGGTCGCGTGGAACTCCTCGATCACGGCTATGGGCTGCTCGCTCGGCCTCGTCCGGGGGCGGTCGATCTCGTGGACAAGAAACACCGAAGCGGCCTTCAAGATCTTGTTGGCCCGCTTTAACTCCGCTATTTCCTTGCGGAGTTGTTTTGGCGCTGCTCGTATGTCTCTGTACGCCAAGGTGATAGATCTGGCTTCAGGGGCGCTACGAAACAGGGCGCGGCTCACACTGCGCGACTGTCCGACGGTGGTTTGCCGCGACCGGATTGTTGGTTAGGGTGAAAGTAGAGGCTGATCCCGATTCCCTTGGCCAGGACGATGGCCAGGCTGGCGAGTTCGTGGCTGCACAGGCTGACGACTCCCGCGGAGTCGTACAGGTCAGGAGCGGGTGTCCGCGGGGCGGTTACGGTCGCTGGAGGGTGGGTCGGACACGACGGGGGGCTCGCGTTGGATCGCCTGGCAGGAGAGGACCTGGAAGTCGGCCCGGCCCAGTTCGTGCTTGACGGGTTCATGATCTTGCTCGGTCCAGCCGCGCAGCCGCCCGTACAGGCTGACGATCCGTGCGGTGGCGGCCGCGACGATGCCTTTTCCGACCTGTCCGCGGGAGCCGAGGTACTGACGGGACACACAGGCCGTGGCGTGCCCGGACTTCCGGGCACCGGAGTCGTCCGGAAACAACGCCCCGCCGTCGTGGGGCGCGGTCACCGGCTCCGCCAACGAGGTCAGCGTCTTGTTGCGGTCCCGCGGCGCCGGCAGGGCGGCGACGTAATCCCGCAACGTCCGACGCTGCGCACGGCAGACACGAAGGTCACTACCGCAGGCCGACCGGACGCGGTGGGCGTGTGACCGGCCGGCCGGCGCCTCGAGTGCTGCCCCCGTCGCTGCGCGCGTGGCTCGGGCTGATCGCGGCCCTCGCCTCGCTGGTGGTCGTCGTGCTCGGGGTCTTGTACGCCGGCCACGACAAGCCCGGCAGGGTGGACGGGTGGTTCCAGCACGCGGTGGACGGTGTGCGGCTGCCGTGGCGGAACGTCGCTCTGGCCACGGACTTCTTGGGGGAGCCCGCCGGAGCGGAGATGCTGGTCGTAGCCGCCGTGACGGGCTGCCTGCTGCTTCGGCGTCCTCGCGCGGGGGTGCTCGTCGTTGTCGGCGTCGGCCTGAGCGTGGGGACGGCGACGCTGCTCAAGCACCTGGTGGGACGCACCATCCACGGCGACGGCAACCTGTCCTATCCGAGCGGGCACACGGCCTTCTTCACCGCATTCGCCCTCGTGGTGGCGCTGCTCGCGACCGGCCGGCTCGGGCTCGGCAGGACGGCCGGGACGTCACTCGTGCTCGCCGCGGCGCTGGTGGCCGGCGCCGCGATGGGATGGGCGCAGGTCGCCCTGGGCGCGCACTACCCGACCGACGTCCTCGGCGGCTGGTGCACCGCGCTGGCGGTGGTACCGGCGACCGCGTGGCTGGTCGACCGGATCGCCGGCCGGATGGCCGACGTCGGTCGGCGGGAGCGCCGCTGACGCCGCGTCACGTCTCGTCATGCCAAGCGGCGGAATACGGACTTCACGGGTCGCCCGGCCAGCCAGGGGGTGGGGTCGGCGGCGTCCAATGCCTTCCGGTACACCGCACATGCCTGGGCCACCACATCAACGGTGCGGTCGATGTCGGCGTCGTCAAGCGCACTGCTCACCACGAACGACGGGGCCAGCACTCCGCCCGCGAGGAGTCGGCGCAGGAACAGGGTGCGGTGCTGCTGCGACGGCTGCCGGTTCTCGTCGAGGGTGGCGAAGACCAGGTTGCTGGCCCGGCCCCGGACGACGACGTGGTCGCCGACGCCCATGCCGGCCGCGGCGTCGCGGACACCGGCGGCCAACCGCTCGCCGAGGGCATGCAGTCGCGCGGTGATGCCCTCCTCGACGTAGGTGCTCTGCACGGCCATCGCGGCTGCCAGGGAGTGCGTTTCCGCACCGTGCGTGCTGGACAGCAGGAACACCCGGTCGCGGGAGTGACGCAGCCCGCCCCGCTCCATCAGATCGCGGCGCCCAGCCAGCGCGGAGACGGCGAACCCGTTGCCCAGCGCCTTGCCGAACGTGGAGAGGTCGGGGGCGACGCCGTACAGGCCCTGGGCACCCGCCTCGGACCAGCGGAAGCCGGTGATCATCTCATCGAAGATCAGTACGCAGCCGTGCCGGTCGGCCAGTTCGCGCAGGCCGGCGAGGTACCCGGGAGTGGGGTCTCCCCTGCTCGAACGAAGTTGAGAGCTCGGGGAAGGCTCGGTGTGGCCTGCAGGTTCGAGGATCAGGCAGGCGATCTCGTCCTGGTACCGGGTGAGCAACTCCTCCGTGGCGGTCAGGTCCCCGTAGGGGAACGCCACGGTGAGCTCGGTGGTCGCGGCCGGAATACCGGCGGACATCGGCGTGGTGCCGATGAACCAGTCGTCGACGGAGAAGAACGGATGGTCGGCGCAGATGGCCACCCGCGGGCGCCCGGTGACGGCGCGGGCGAGGCGCACCGCGGCGGTGGTGACGTCGGAGCCGTTCTTCGCGAACTTCACCATCTCGGCGGTCGGTACCGTGGCCAGGAAGCGTTCCGCGGCCTCGACCTCCACCATGGACGGCCGGACGAAGTTGCTGCCGCGGTCGAGTTCTCGCCGTACCGCCTCGATCACGCGTGGGTGGGCGTGGCCGAGGCTGACCGACCGCAGGCCGGAGCCGTACTCGATGTAGCGGTTGCCATCGATGTCCCACACGTGGGCACCGCGGCCGTGGCTGATGACCGGGGCCAGGTTCTCGGGGTACTGGTCGTCGCCCTTGGCGTAGGTGTGCGCGCCCCCGGGGATCATGGCGTGCAGCCGCTCGTTCGCCGTCCGCGACCGGGGCAGGAGGAACTCATCGGTTTCTTTGGTCTCTTCGGTGTCCACGCCGACCTCACTTCTCTCTTTGCTTCAGGACCTCGGCGAGGCTCGGCGCCTCCCCGTCCCGCTGGGACATCGATGTGGCCGGCAGCGGCCAGGGAATGGCGAGCTCCGGGTCGTCGAAGGCGATCGTCACGTCCTCGGCCGGATCGTGCGGGCGGTCGATCCGGTACGAGGTGTCGGCGGTTTCGGTCAGCGCCTGGAAGCCGTGCGCGCACCCCGCCGGGATGTACAGGGTCACCTGGGTCTCGCCGGACAGCTCGAAGAAGGCCCGGTTGCGGTAGGTCGGCGAGTCCGTCCGCAGGTCCACGACGACGTCGAAGATCCTCCCGTACGAGCACCGCACCAGCTTGGACTCGCCGGCGCCGGAGCGCAGGTGCAGGCCGCGCAGTACGCCCCGGACCGAGCGGGACACGCTGTCCTGGACGAAGGCGTCCGGGTCGAGGCCCACCGAGCGGACCACGTCGGCGTCGAAGGTGCGGCAGAAGAAGCCGCGCTCGTCGGCGTACGGCGTCGGCTCGAACAGGTACGCGCCGTCGATCGCCGCGACCTCGGTCGCCTTCATGAAGCCTCCCGCAAGGCGTGGGTGTGGTCGGCCGCCGGGAACAGGGCCGCGGTCAAGGCGGTGAACTGGTGCTCAAGGCGCTGCGCGGCGGCCAGGTTCCGCTCGGTGAGGGTCTGCCGCAGCTCGGCCGATCGCTGCTCCAGCGCCCGGAACTGCTCGAGCAGCCGGTCGGCGTCGACGTCGCGAGCCGGGTGGCAGTACGCGGCAAGGCCCATCTGGGCCATGAGCGCGTCGCTCTTCGCCGCATAGCTGAGTGCGAGCGTCGGCGTGCCGACCTTCAGCGCGCAGATCAGGTTGTGGTACCGGATCGCCACCACGGTGTCGGCAGCCGCCGTCTCCTTCATCAGGTCGGCGAGTGAGGCCGCCTCGGCAGCGGTGACCAGCGGCGAGTCCACCACGTCGAGGATCGCGGCGACCACCGGCGCATCGCACTTGTCGCCGGTGAGCAGCCTGACCGGCCTGCCGTCCTCGACCAGCGCGCGGACGAAGCGGATCGTCCCGTCGAGGTAGCGCCGGTGGATCTCCTCGGCTCGGGCACGGTCGTCGTTGCCGCCGTGGAAGTCCATGACGCCGACGCAGACCGGGCCCGGCGGGCCCGAGGGTGCGCCGGCCCGTGGTGTCGGCAGGGCGAACGCGAGGTCCGGGTGGACCTCGTCGCGCGCGGTGTCCACGCCCATCTCCCGTAGCGCGTCGCGGGATTGGTCGTCCCGGTACGACCGGTAGGCGGCCAGCCGCGCCGACCGGCTTACCAGGGTCCGGGTCAGCCGGTTGCCGATGGGGGCGGCGCCGACGCCGACCAGTGCGACCCTGGTGCCGAACAGCCGGCCGGATGCGCAGAGCAGGAACAGTGCGTACGGGAAGCCCCACGGCCGCAGCGGCAGCGTGGCCTCCAGGACGCCCATGCCTGGCACGATCACCACGTCGTGCCGGCGCACCCACACGGCGGTGCGGACGACGTCGACGAGTTTGCCCAGCCCCTTGCCCGCGATCGCGCCCGCACGTGACGCGGTCCGGTACTCCCCGCGGTACCAGTGCAGCCGCGTCGCGGGGATCCCGTACCGGGCCGTGACGACCTCGGGTCCGCCGCACAGCGCGTCCACGGCCGCCTCCGGGTGCTCGGTGCGGAGATACCCGAGCACGGCCTCGAGCGACCCGTCGTTGCCGAGGTTGCCGGAGCCGAGCAGGCCGAACACCCCGACGCGCACGGGGATTCGGTCCGCGGACGTCATGCCTGCCCTCCTGCACGACCCTCACGGCCGGCGACGAGGGCGTCGACGGAGACGGTGAGCCGGCTCGGGTCGACCGGGGCGCGGTCCTCGACCCGCTCGCCGGCACCCGGCCGGACCCGGCTCGTCATCCACTCGCCCAGGTGGCGGTAGCACGCGCGCCGGTCGGCCGCGGACAACGGCGCCCGCCGGATCGCCGAGACGAAGCCCGAGACGTACTCGGCGAGCAGCCGGGGCGTCGGGTGCAGCGGGCCTGCCCGACGCGGATCCAGGTTGACGCACCGTGAACGCTTGCTCGGGTTCGCCCGCTCGGCGCGGGTGGGGTGGTCGCGGCGGAAGTACAGCAGCTCCGGCACCTGATGGAAGGGCCCCCGCAGGACGATCTCGGCGACGAACGTGCGGTCCGCGTGGTGGTAGCTGTCGTGCGGCCTCACCCGGCGCAGCATGTCGGCACGCATCACCCCGTAGAAGTCGTCGCCACCGGGCTCGAACAGGAAACTGCGGAAGCGCTCCGGCGCGTGCGGCGAGGCAGTGGCGAGCCCGTACTCGTACGGGACCTTCACCTGTCCTTCGCCGTCGATGACCGCCTGGTCGGAGTGCGCGAGGACCACGTCCGGCCGCTCGTCCAGCGCCTCCACACAGCGGCGCAGCAGGTCCCGGGCGTACAGGTCGTCGTGCGAGGCCCACTTGAACAGCTCGCCGCGGCACTCGGTGAACACGTGGTTGTGGTTCGGCGCGGCGCCGATGTTCCGGGGCAGCCGGAGGTAGCGGATGCGCGAGTCCTGCGCGACGTACTTGCGGCAGATCTCCTCGGTCCCGTCGGTCGAGGCGTTGTCGGAGATGACCAGCTCGAAGTCCTCGTAGGTCTGGCCGAGGAGGGCATCGAGCGACTCGGCGAGGTACTCCTCGCCGTTGTACACGGGCAGGCCGATGCTCAGCCTGGGGCGTGCGGTCATGGCGTCCTCACTTCGGGAATGGAGTCCTGGTGGTGCTCGCGCAGGGCGGAGCGCAGCTGGAGCCACCACACGGCGGAGGCGGCGAGGGTCGCGGTGGCGACGCCCCAGGCCGAGCCGACCGTGCCGGCCAGGGCGGCGCCGCCGAGCCCGCCCGCCACGTAGCAGGCGGAGGCGAACAGCTGGCAGCGCAGGCTGTGCCGGGCCGCGGCGAGCGCGCGCAGCCCGGCCGCGGCGCCGGTGCCGAGGCCGGAGCCTGCGACGCCGAGAGTGACCGGCACGATGAGCTGTGCGGCGGAGTGCCAGACGTCGCCGAGCACGAGCTCGCCGAGCCGGTCCGGCATCAGGAGCAGCGCCCCGCCCCAGAGCAGCGCGGCGACGGCCTGCCCGCCTCCCAGCAGGAGGCAGAACGTGCCCAGGCGGTGCGGGGCGCGCCGCAGCACCCGTGCCGCCTCCGCGACAGTGACCAGCGAGAGACCCATCAGCACGGCGAGGAACGGGCCGAGCAGGAGCTCGGCGCCCCGGACCGCACCCACCGCGCCGACCCCGACGATCGCGCCGAGCCCGTACGCCCGCAGCTGGCTCGCGCCGCTGAGGCTGACGTTCTCGACCAGGTACCGGTAGCCGAGGTCGCGTTGCTCGCGGAGCCACGCGCGTGCCCGCGTCATCCGGGGCCGGATGCCGGACTGGACGTAGCCGTACCCCGCAGCCACCGTGGCGGAGGCACCCCAGGCGAGCACGAAAGCGGCCACGCTGCCCACCTGGGCCGCCACCACCAGGGCCGGGACGAGCGCGACGCCCCATACGACGTCGTTGACGAACGCCTTCTTCCCGGTGCCCGCGGCGAAGAACGAGTACCGCCAGGCGTCCTGGAGGAGCAGTCCCGGCAGCATGACGCCGAGACAGGCGAATGCGGGCCCCACGTGGCCGCCGAGAGCGAGGCCGGCCACCAGACACGCCGCACCGATCGCGACTCCGACGCCGAGCGCGGCACCCGACGACCGGGCCACCGCCCCGCGCCAGGCCGTGTCCGACACGCCGCTGAAGCGCACCACGAGCGGGTCGGTGGCAAGGCCCCGGGAGACGTTGAGCACGACGCCGTAGGTCACCCAGGCGAGGCTGAACACGCCGAACGCGGTCACCCCCAGCGAGCGGGCCACGTAGATCCCCACCGCGAAGTTGCTGATGCTGGAGGCCGCCTGGTCGGCCAGCCCCCAGGACAGCCGGCCGACGAAGGCCCGCCGGCCGACGAAGGCCCGCCGGGTGGATCCCGCCGGAGCCGTCGCCTTCTCCACCTCGGTGGTCATCCGCATCATGCCTTGATCAGTCCGGCGTCGTGCAGGGCATCGGCCGCGGCGGCGACGGTGTCGAACGGCAGCCCGGACCGCTCGGCGACGTCCAGCAGACCGTGCTCGCCGTCGGAGAGGCTGAGCACCCAGAGCATGGCCATCTGAGCCTGCTTCGCGTCGCTGCGGCCGCCGAGCGAGTCGTACAACCCGCGTCGGCCCAGCTGCGGTTCGCCGTAGGGACTGAGGTTGAGGTACCGCCGGTTGCGGTCGAGCACGGCGAACGCCTCGCGGCAGACCGCAAGGGTGTCCGCCATCGCCTCCGGGGAGACGAAGTCCGGGTTGTCAGCCGAGGTGTGGTACTCGGGGTACCCGGCGTACGGGGTCCGGCTGAGCGAGCCGACGCCGAGATCGAACCCGGGCGAACAGTACTGCCGCTCGTCGTACCCGTACGGGGTGAACTCGTCGACGCGGTGCGGGCGTTCGGAGGCGGCCAGCACATGTCGCATCACCCGGTCGATCTCCGCGTCGCCGCGTCTGCTCTGCTTGTACGTCAGCTGCCCCGAGTCGCCGGCGCAGGCCAGTACGAGCCCGTGCTTGACCCTTCCCCCAGCTCTCGGCTCCGCTCGAGCAGGGGATGCCCCATCCACCCGCTCCGCGTTGCGGGCCAGCCAGGTGATCGCCCCGATGGTGCCGGGCGCGTAGATGAACCGATAGGTGTAGTACGGCGTCTCATGCGCCAGCGCGCCGGCCAGGAACGTCGCCACCGCGATGCCGGCCAGGTTGTCGTTGGCCAGCGACGGGTGGCAGACGTGGCAGGAGACGATCACCTCGTCGGGGACCTGCCCGGGGACCACGTGTTCGGCGTAGGTGAGGTGGCCGTCCGCGAGCGTGGAGTCGATGCGCACCTCGTACTCGCCGTCCGGCAGTGCGTCCAAGGTCTCCTGGGCCAGGCAGAACCCCCATTCCGGCTTGTAGTAGCTGGTGCGGTACGGCACCCAGGTCGGGTGCTCCGGGAGGGTGTGCAGGTGCGCGCGGAGCTCGGCCAGCGGCATGGTCGCCGACACCGGCACGCTGTACCCGAGCACGTGCAGGCTGGACGCGGCGAAGTCGACGACCCGCTTGCCGGCGCTGTCGGCGATGTACGCGTCCCGGATGTTCCACTCCTGCGGCACCGTCCAGTCGAGCACCTGCGCCCCGGTCGGCACCTCGTGCACCTGCAGCGGAACGTACTCGCCGATGATGTCCAGGGTGGCGCGCACCCCGTCGCCGGTGATGCTCCGGCACAGCGGGTACAGACGCTCCACCAGCGCGTGCATCTGCTCGCCTACCGCGGTCATCGGCGCCACCGCAGCGTGTCGTCGACGGCGCCGGCGTCGGACGCCGCGCGCAGCACGGCAAGGCGGGTGAAGCGTCGCTCGAAGTCCTCCCGGGTCAGCCCGTATTTCCGGTAGGCGTCGGCGAGTTCGAGCGCGCCCTGCTTCACCGTCCACTCGCAGTCGAAGCCGGGAATCGCGGCGCGGAACCGGGAGAAGTCCACCCGGTACGACCGCGGATCGGCACCGGTCTCCCCGGTGATCACCACCTTCGCGCCGGACACCGCCTCGGTGACCTGCTCGGCGATCTCGGCGACTGTGACGTTGTTGATCTCGCTGCCGATGTTGAACGCGCGGTCGTGCACCGCCTCGCGTGGCGCGCTCAGCGCGGCCGTGAAAGCCCGTGCGATGTCGGCGGCGTGCACCAGCGGGCGCCAGGGGGTGCCGTCGGAGAGCACAAGGACCTCGCCGGACAGGAGCGCGTGGCCCACCAGGTTGTTCAGCACGATGTCGGCGCGCAGCCGGGGCGAGTAGCCGAAGGCGGTGGCGTTGCGCATGAACACCGGGGTGAAGTCGCCGTCGGCCAGCGCGTGCAGGTCGTCCTCCACGCGCACCTTGGACTCCGCGTACGGCGTCACCGGGCGCAGCGGGGCGTCCTCGGCCACCAGGTCGTCGCCGCCGGCGGCGCCGTAGACCGAGCAGGTCGACGCGTACAAGAAGCGCCGCACTCCGGCGTCGCGGGCCAGCCGGGCCAGCCGCACGGACGCGTGGTGGTTGATGTCGTAGGTGAGGTCCGGCGCCAGCGATCCCAGCGGGTCGTTGGACAGTGCGGCCAGGTGGATCACGGCGTCCACCCCGGCCACGTGGTCGGCCGTGACGTCGCGCAGGTCCACCCTTCCCCAAGCTCTCGGCTCCGCTCGAGCAGGGGATACCCCAACCCCCGGCGGGTCCGCGGGTGTCGGGCCGAGGACGCAGTCGGCGAACAGGCCGGCGTCAAGACCGACGACCTCGTGTCCGGCGGCCGCGAGGACCGGGGCCATCACGGTGCCCAGGTAGCCCTGGTGTCCGGTCAGCAGTACGCGCAAGGTTCATTCCCCCAGGTCGAGAGTGAGTTTGGTGACGGCGAACGCCTCGGCGTAGCGCGCGTGGCATTCGATGCCGCGGATCCGGGCCAGCCCGAGGAAGGCTTCCCGGTCGTACCAGGGCCGGTGCCGCTGCGAGGGGTAGTGCTCCTGCAGCAGCCGCACCTTCTGTTCGGCGATCGCCGGCGACAGCGGCTGGTACGCCGCCGGACGGCCGAGGTCGCCGTCCCACTTGACGATCTCGTAGCCGAGCACCAGGTGGTCGCGGAACGCGGTGGGCAGCAACTGCGCCAGGCCGCGGTGATCCTGGTGCGCGTCATCGGTACGCGGCGCGAGGATCAGATCCGGCTCGGTCTGCAGACGCAGCTCCTCGATCGCGGCCTTGGCCTCGTCCCAGCGCGCGGGCAGCCGGCCGTCCGGCAGCTTGAGCACGGTCAGCCGCAGGTCGGCGCCCGGGCAGAAGGCGGCGAGCGCGGCCCGTTCCTCCTGCTCCCGCTCGCTGCCACCGCCGGAGAGCACCAGCGCGTCGACGCGGATACCCGGCCGCGCGAGGCACAGCGTCAGCAGCGTGCCGCCGGCGCCGATGGCGATGTCGTCGCAGTGCGCGCCCGCCGCGACGATCCGGTCCAGGCGCTTGGCGCTGAGCTGGATCATGCGATCCCCACTCCGGCGTTCGCTCCCGCGCCGCCCCGTTCCCACACGGTCCACGGGCGGTCGCCCCGGGCGTACGCGTCGTCGAGCGCGGCCCGCTCCTTCACGGTGTCGGTCGGCTTCCAGAAGCCGCGGTGCTGGTGCGCCACCAACCGGCCGCGCTTGGCCAGTTGGGCGCATCCGTCGGCGACCAGGTCCCCGTTCTCCGGGATGTGGTCGAAGACCTCCTGGCGGAGCACGAAGTAGCCGCCGTTCTCCCACAGCGGTAGTTCGCTCACCGCGGTGATGCCCCCCACCAGGCCGTCCTCGCCCAGGTCCACGCAGTGGAACGAGGACTGCGGCGGCACCACCATCATCGACGCACCGGCGTCGCGCCGGGCGAACCGGTCGATCATCTTCGGCAGCGGGGCATCGGTGAGCACGTCGGCGTAGTTGGCGAGGAACATCTCGTCGCCGTCCAAGTGGTGCCGCACCCGGCGCAGCCGCTCCCCGATCGGTGACTCGATGCCGGTCTGTGCGAATGTGATCGTCCAGTCGGCGATGTCGGTGGACAGCAGCTCGGTCCGCCCGCCCCGCAGCACGAAGTCGTTGGACGTCGTCTCCTCGTAGTTGAGGAAGAAGTTCTTGATGTGGTGCGCCCCGTACCCGAGACACAGGATGAACTCCGTGTGCCCGAAGTACGCGTAGTAGCGCATGACATGCCAGATCAGCGGCCGCGGGCCGACCATCGCCATCGGCTTGGGCATGTCGTCGGAGGCTCCGCTGCGCATACGCAGCCCATAACCGCCGCAGAACAGTACGACCTTCATGACTTGACCTCGACAATGCTCAGTTCCGGGACGGGGAAGACCAGCCGGCCGCCCCAGGCGTGCACGAAGGACAGTTGCTCGACCAGCTCGTCCCGCAGGTTCCACGGGAGGACCAGCACGTAGTCCGGTCTGTCGGCGCTGATCTGCTCGGGCGGCAGGATCGGGATGCGGGTGCCCGGGGTGAACCTGCCGTGTTTGTAGGGGTTGCGGTCGACCGTGTACGGGAGCAGGTCGGGCCGGATGCCGCAGTGGTTGAGCAGGGTGTTGCCCTTGCCCGGGGCGCCGTAGCCGACGACCGTCTCGCCGCGCTCGGCCGCCTCGATGAGGAACCGCAGGAGTTCCCGACGCACCTTGGCCACCCGAGCGGAGAACTCGGTGTACCCGGACAGCTCCTGCAGCCCGGCGGCCTTCTCCCGGTCCAGCACGTCGGCCACCCTTCCCCAAGCTCTCGGCTCCGCTCGAGCAGGGGATACCCCATTGGTCGGCTCGCCGGCCACCTCGGCCGGCCGGGCCCACAGCCGGATGGAGCCGCCGTGCGTGGGCAGCAACTCGACGTCCACGAGCGCGAGTCCGCCGCTCGCCAGCGCCCGGGTCGCGGACGCGACCGTGTAGTACTGGAAGTGCTCGTGGTAGATCGTGTCGTACTGGTTCTCCTCGATCAGGGTCAACAGGTGCTGCACCTCGATGGAGACCCAGCCGTCGTCGGCGACCAGGGCGCGCAGCCCCCGGGTGAACCCGACCACGTCGGGGATGTGCGCGTACACGTTGTTGGCCACCACCAGGTCCGCCGGGCCGTGCTCGGCGCGGACGGCCGAGCCGGTGGCCGGGTCCAGGAACTGCGTGAGCGTGGGCACACCCGCGTCCCGCGCCGCGGCGCCGACGTTCACCGACGGCTCGATGCCGAGGCAGCGGATCCCCCGGTCCACCATGTGCCTCAGCAGGTACCCGTCGTTGCTCGCGACCTCGACCACGAAGGCGTCGGGGCCGAGAGCAAGGCGCTGTACGGCGTCGCCGACGAACGTGCGCGCGTGCTCCACCCAGGAGGTCGAGTAGGAGGAGAAGTACGCGTACTGCGTGAACGTCTCCTCCGGCGTGATCAGCGGAGGGATCTGCGCCAGCCAGCAGTCGGTGCAGACCCGCAGGTGCAGCGGGTACGCCGGCTCCGGTTGATCCAGTTGGTCCGCGGCGAGAAAGCTCTCACATGGTGGCGTCGCCCCGAGATCGACGACGCTCGCCATCGCTTTTGAGCCGCAGAGTCGGCATCGTGTCATCTACTGTCCCCATCCTTGCTCGCGCGGGTGTCCCCGCCGCGAGCCAGTGCTGACCGACCCGCGATCGCGGTGCGGTACTCCTCCACCAGGCGCTCAAGGCCGACGGCCGGGCTGAACCCCTGCTCGTAACGGCGCCGGGCCGCCTGGCCCATCTCCCGGCCCAGGGCCGGCTCGGCCGTGATCCGGCGCATGCAGGACGCGAGCGAGGTGGGCTCGCCCGGCTGGTGCAGCAGCCCGGTCACCCCGTCCTCGACGAGTTCGACGAAGGCGCCGTGACCGGCGGCGACGGTCGGGACCCCCGCCGCCATCGCCTCCACGACCACGAGGCCGAACGCCTCCAGCCATGTCGAGGGAGCCACCACGGCGACCGACCGCGCGACGGCCTCCCGGCACTGGGCCGGGTCGTACAGGCCGACGTACCGCACGTCGTCCCGGCCCGCCGCCCAGGCGGTCACCTCTGGCTCCAGCGGCCCCGCGCCGGCGATCACGAGTGGCACGCCCACACCGCCGTCAGTGGCGATCTCGTCCCACGCGGCCATGAGCAGTCGCACGCCCTTGGCCTCCGCGAGTCGGCCGAGATAGAGCAGATGCTCGCCGGCGCCGGCTCGGCAGGCGCCCGGGTCGGGCACGAAGTTGTGCTTCACCGCCAGCCGCTCGCCCGGCATGCCGGCCCGCACCAGGACGTCGCGCTGTGCCACGGAGATGCAGAAGAACCGCTCCACGCCGGACCACCACCGCCGCCGGTTGACCGACAGGCTGACCGCGAGCGGCACCGTCGCCAGCCGGGAGTTCCGGTAGCAGCCGTGGCGGATGGCGGGCAGTGGTGCAGAGCCGACGCACCTGGTGCACGGTTGGCCGTCCCGCTGCAGCGTGCCGGGCGGGCAGACCTGGGTGTAGTTGTGCAGCGTGGCGACGACGGGTACGCCGGCGTCGGCGCAGGCGGCCAGCACCGCGGGCGACAGGAGGGGGAAGACGTTGTGGACGTGGACCACGTCCGGCCGCTCGGTGCGAAGCCGGGCGGCGAGCTCTGCGCGGACCGCCGGGTTCCACGGCACAAGCAGCGGTAGCGCGGCCTTGGCAAGGAGGGACCGGTCGGCGATGTCGTCGCTGCGCCGCTCGAACACCTCGACCCGGTGGCCGGCCGCACGCAGCAGCGCCACCTCCTGGTCGACGACCTTGTTCTCGCCGCTCGGCTGCGCCGAGGCGTAGCGGTTGTGCACCACGAGGACGTGCATGCTCAGGTCACCTCCGATCTCCGGGCCCCATGCGGGACGCGTCGTCGAGGGACTTTGGGCGTCGAGAGGGGAGCGACCTCGGCAGGCGCCGCAAGGAGCGAGGCGGCCAGGGCCAGATGCAGCAGATACGGCGAGGCGTCGCCAAGGCCGGCCTCGGTGTACGAGGCAAGCGCGCAGTAGCCGATCAGGAAGATCGCGCAGGCCCTCTGCAGCGACGGTGGCCGCAGCAACGCGACGCCCCCCAGCACGATGATGATCGCCGCGACGAGGGTGACACCGATCAGACCCTGCTCGTTGTAAACGGCCAGCCAGCTGTTGTCGATCGGCAGCCCGCCGAACGACTTGTCGCCCAGGCCCACGCCGAACAACTTCTCCGAGGTCGACCGGGGCGCAGCCAGCAGGGCGTCCCAGACCTTGGCCCGGCCGGTGAGGCTGGAGAAGTTCTCCTTGCTCTGTCCGCGCAGGAACCACGCCTGCAGCGCGGAGGCGAACCCCACCGCGGCCACCGCGGCGCACAGCACCGCCCAGCTGAAGAACCGGCGGGCGGCGGCGCTGGTCGGGATGAGCGAGCCGATCGCCAACGCCAGCCCGATGAACAGGCCGAGCGTGGCCGTCCGGGTATGGGTCAACGCGAGCAGGACGAGTGACGGCACGATGACCACCGCCGCGCTGGCCCTGTCGGTCCGGCGGCCCAGGACGAGCAGCACGGTGAGCCCGATGATCACCGCGGCGTACTGTCCGATCTGCGGCGGGGTGAGCGGCCACAACGCGCCGACCAGACGCCCGCCGTAGAGCTCGGGCATGGCCGCGCCCGGTGAGACCACCAAGCCGGCGGCCACCGACCCGAGCACCGCGAAGTACATCCGGATGTGGTGCCGGACGAACGTCAGGCTGCCGTCCCACCAGCGGCTGAGCAGCCACAGCGTGCCGACGAAGAGAGCCAGCCGGGTGCAGCGGAACAGCGCACCGAACCCGGACTCCAGGTACGCGCTGGAGATCACGCTCGGCACGAGCAGCAGGGTGAGCAGGAACACGAAGGCGCTGGCTCGGATGCGCAGCCGGAGATTGAGCGCGAGCGCCAGCGTGAACGCGGCGACCAGCGCGCCCATGGTGACCATCTGGATGAGGGAGCGGGGCAGCGGAATGATGGTCTTCGCCCCGGCGGAGCCGAGCGTGTTGAGGACCAGCAGCCCCCAGACGATCCCGACGATCCTCGGCGTGCCGGCAGGACGCGGTTCGGCGCCGGGCTGCGTTCCCGCCGTGTCCGGTCCGCCCGGCAGCCCACCGCGCGTCGGTTCCCCGCCCATCTCAACCACCGGCCTGTGGGTCGAGGGCGCTGCCCGCATCCTGCTGGTACGGCGTGCTCTGCCACTGCCCGAAGTCGAGTGTCCGGCTCGGGTCGTGGGCGACGAACTTCCATGGTCCGCGGTAGACGTTGTCGTGCCAGCGGTTGTGCTGCTTGTGGGTGATCGCCTCAGCCACCCCCTCACCCTTGTACGGCGACCAGTCCGGATAGGTGCCGTAGTTGGCCAGCACCGCCATGCGGTCGCACTTCTCCGTGCACTTGACGACGGACTTGTCGAGGACGAAGCGGTTGCCGTGGATGTCCACCCGCTGGGTCTTCCACCGGCAGTCGGCGTAGAGCGGTGCCTTGGCGATCGCCGGCTGCTCGCAGCGGTCGGTGTCCCGCACCAGCAGGGTGCAGTCACCGGACGAGGTGTTGGCCGGGCTGTTGCAGAACCGGTCGGCGTTTTCCCACAGGGTGATCCCGGACCAGTTGTTCTCCAGCACGTTCCGGTAGATCTCGATCTTGTCGGTGCGGGCTTTGATCCGCGGTTCGCCGCCGGACTCGGACAGGTAGATGGTCGCGAACGGGAAGGTGTCGCCCTTTTTGGCTTCTCTGCGGCCCTCGACCCAGTTGTTCCGCCGGATCGTGTTGTTCCGGATGACCGCGTTGTAGCTGGTCTCGTAGATCAGCGCGGCACCGTCGTTGGCCTCGAGCACGTTGTTCTCGATGCGGAAGTCGTTGTTGTTGGTGTCCGCCCACAACCCCGTTCCGCGGTTGTCGTGCACCCAGTTGCCGCGTACGTCGGCGCCGTTGACGGCCCAGAACTTGATGCCTCCGGTGCAGCCGCAGCCCTCCCGCTGCCGCTCCCAGTCGCCGGTGTTGTTGCCCACGATCTCGTTGCCCTCGACCACCAGGTCACGGAGGGGGCCGTCGGCCTTGTACGCGTTCATGCCGTACTGGCCGTTGTCGCGCAGGCAGCTGGCGCGGACCTGCTGGCGGGCACCGGCCATCAGCCCGGCGCCGGAGTTGTACTGGATCGTCGCGTGCTCGATCACCCACCCGTCGGCCGAGTCATGGTTGACCACGCCCTCGTCGGGCGGCGCGACGAAACTCTGCACGGTCAGGTAGCGGATGGTGACGTTGCGGGCACTGCCGCCGAACGCGTACTGGTTCTTCTTCTGGCCATCGAGCACCGCGCCCGGCGCACCGAGGTAGCGGTTCCCCTCCTTGGGGATGACCTGGGCGTAGCGGTCCAGGTCGAGCCTGTGCTTGCCCGGTCGGAGCCAGAACGTGGTGTTCGGGGGGCTGCTCTTGGTCTTCGCTGCCAGGTCACCGACCACCGCGGGGTCGACCGTCACCGCGCCCGCCGGCGCCTTCTCCGGCCCGGCCGCGGGCTCGGCGCACACCCGGGCCGCGGACGTGGCCGGCGCGGCCTTCGGCTCCGCTTTGTCGCCCGACGTGCTCTCACAGCCGGTCGCCGCCAGCAGGGCCAGCGCCGGCGGTGCCGCCGCCAACGCCCAGTGCCGCCTCTTGATCCCCAAGCGTCCTTCCTCCCTAGCCGTTGAACCTGAGTACGGTGGTGAAACCCTGCGTGCCGTCGGCGAAGCCGGAGCCGACCAGCGTGGTGGTGGGTTCCTTGCGCCCGAATCCGGCGGAGTACCAGCCCAGCGGCGGGTCGGTCTCGCCACGATGCGCCCGCCAGCGCAGCTGCGCGGGCAGGTCGAGCACCGCGGAGCGGTCCTCGCCGTCCCGGGTCCAGGTGAGCACTGCCCGGCTGCCCACCAGGTCCGCGGCGATCGCCGGGCCGAGATGGAACGCCAGCTGCACGTCCCGGCGTCGGCCGCGCACCTCGTCGACCACCCTCAGCTCCTGGCTCGTGGCCGTCAGCTCCACCCGGCGGCGGTGCACGGAGCCCTGGTAGCCGTCGTGCTCGGCGCACCAGCGGGCCGCCCCCTCGCCGGATGTGTCCGCGGCCAGGACGCGGCTGCGGGCATGCCGGGTCCACAGGAACGGGCCGCCGGAGACGGACTGGTCACCGCCGTCCAGCTGCAGGGTGTTGTGGCCGAGGGTCGAGCGGAAGTGCTGCCGCCACTCGGGTTGCCCGTGGTAGCAGAACGTCCCCGGGTCGGCGAGCACGTCGACCCCGTCGTGCCGGACCTCCACGGACAGCGCGTCCGCGTGGGCATGCGCGGCGATGGACAGGAAGCCGTGCGGACCACCGTCGCAGCGGCACCAGATCTCTTCCGGACCGCGCAGGATGGTCATGCCCGCATCGGCGAAGTGAGCCGGTCGGCTTGCCGGGCGGGTCACGGTCGGTGCGGTTCCCTTGTTCGAGTACGGCCGGATGAGCGCGGCCAGCAGCGGGGTGCGCACATCGGTGCCGGTCACTGCCGGCCACCAGGCGAGCCGGCCGAACACGGCGTCCCCGGTGGCCAGCAGCGAGGCCCAGCGGTCGGTGCCCGCGCCGTCCAGGACCAGACCGTGACCGTCGTCCGCGTCCCCCTGGCGCGGCGGCCGTAGCCGGCTGTCCACGATGGCCGCGAGCGCGTCGGTCATCCGCAGCAGCACCAGCCGGATGGACGCGGGGACCGGCACGCCTGCGGCATCCGCCTCGGCCACCGCGGCCAGGCCGAGTTCCAGCACGAGTCCGTGATATTCGGTGGCCAGCTCGCGGTTGAGGCCGGAGGCGAAGGTGTTGCTGCGCAGATGCCGCTCCAGCGACCGCAGCGCGCCGGCCCGCCAACGCGCCGAGGAGGGGAACCAGCCGAACGCGCAGGCCGCGGCGAACTGCCCGGCGGCCTCGGCGATGACGTGGTTGTTCGCCGAAGACCCCCGGCTGGGGAAGGCGGCCAGCCAGCGCTGGTGGTGCCAGATCTGATTCAGCGCCACCGGGTTGCCCTCGAACAGCGCGGCCACGCCCGGCCAGCCGTCGAGCAGCCGGCGGACCCACACCCAGGACAGCAGCCGGATGCCCAACTCGATGCCGCTGATCCAGTGCACGCCGCACAGCGGTGGGCTGGCCGCCCACCACGACCGCAGGTGCTCGGCCACTCGCTCGGCGTACCGCTCGTCCCCGGTGATCGCGTAGGCGGCGGCGAGCACGGTGAGGTACTGATGCCGGGACAGCTCCCAGATCTGCTTGATGTCCCCGACCGCGTCCTCGTTCCGGTACGGCACGTCGAAGGCGTAGCCCCACGGAGCCCGGCGCCCGGTCTTCGGGTCGCACCACCAGTCCGGGTCGGCCAGGTCGTCGCGGACCACCCCGAAATACTCGACGTACCCGTACATCAGCCGGTCCGCCTCGACGATGAGGCGCTTCGCGGCGTCCGGAGGCAGTGCGGCGATCGTCCCGGCGGGCAGTACCGCGGTGAACCGGGCGCCGGTCACGCTCGGGCAGTTCGGCCGCGCCGACCGCCACCGCCGCCTGCGCACGGCGTCGCCCACCCGGCCGCCGACCTCCCGCGGTCCCATCCGGGACAGCCGCCGCAGGTACCAGCCCGCGCTCATGGTCATCGCGCCCTCGCCAACGTCACCGGCGCACCGCCGGCCAGCCCGGCCGGCACAGCGAGGGTGGCCGCCGTGGTGGCGACCAACGACTCCAGCGGCACCGGCATCGGCCCGCCGGTCCGCACGGCCTTGATGAACGCGGCCAGTTCGGCGGACTGGCCCTTGTCCCGGGCCTTGGGCAGCCGCGAACTGACCCACCGCTTGCGGCCGTACACCGAGGCACGGACGAAGTCGTCGAGCCGCAGCACCTTGCCGTCCGCGACAAGGTCCAGCGTCTCCTTGGGGAAGCTGGACGCGCCGGTGGTGACGTAGCTGATGGTGGCAGTGGACCCGTCCGGGTAGCGCAGCACGACCTGCAGATCCTCGTTGCCGGACGTGGCGACCGCGTACACCGAGACCGGGTCGGCCGCGAGCAGCCAGCTCGCCGTGTCGATGAAGTGCCCGCCCTCGCCGGCGAACCGCGAGCCCTCGGTGCCTTGTTGGAGGTACCAGCTGCCGTGCTGCAGCCGGCCCGCGTTGACCAGGTAGCGGAGGCTCGCCGGACCGGTCCGGGCGCCGAACCGCTTCCTGGCCTCATCCAGCAACGGCGCGAACCGGCGGTTGAAGCCCACCTGCAGCCGGTCGTTGCCGGACTCCTCCACCGCTGCGAGCACGCCGGCCAGCTCGTCCTCAGTGAGGGCCAGGGGCTTCTCCACGAACACCGTCTTGCCGGCCAGCAGCGCCCTTCGGGTCAGTTCGGCGTGCGAGCTGTGCCGGGTGACCACGAACACCGCGTCGATGGACTTGTCTCCGAGCACGGCGTCGAGATCGGTGGTCGCCTCGGCGAAGCCGAACTTCCGCTGCGCGTTGGCCGCGGACAGCGCCGTCGTGGTGACGACTGTCGACAACTCGACACCGTCGCGCTGTGCCAGGTGCGGCAGCAGCATCGACGTCGCGTAGTTTCCCGCGCCGACGAACGCCAGCCGTACCGGCGTCTTGGCGGCCCGGGCCGGGGCGGACACTCCGCCGGTGCGTCTCTTCACCGCGGGCACTGCCACCGCCGGGACCACCGCTTCCCCCGCGTGTTCGGGGTACCGGAACAGCACAGCCACGGCCTTCAGGTCGCCGTCCTTCAGGCGCTGGTACGTGTCGACCGCGTCGCCGAAGTCGGCAATGCGGGAGACCAAGGGCTCCACGTCGACGCGGCCGCGGGCGACGAGATCGAGGAAGCACGCCAGGTTGCGACGCTCGGTCCAGCGCACGTAGCCGATCGGGTAGTCCCGCCCCTCGAGCTCGTACTCCGGGTCGTAGCGCCCGGGGCCGTAACTGCGGGAGAACCGGACGTCGAGCTCCTTCTCGTAGTACGCGTTCCACGGCAGGTCCAGCCGGCACTTGCCGATGTCGACGACCCGGCCGCGGTCCCGGCAGAGCCGGGCGGCCAGTTCGACAGGCTGGTTGCTGCCGCCGCCTGCGGCCAGATACACCTGGTCCACGCCGTGACTGCCGGTGAGCTCGGCGACGGCGGCTTCCACGGCCGCGGACGCGGGATCGCCGCAGGCCGCAGCGCCCAGGCGCTCGGCGAGCTCGCAGCGCACCGGGTCGGGGTCGACCCCGACGACGCGGACTCCCGAGGCGGCAAGGAGCTGCACCACCAGCTGCCCGATCAGCCCGAGGCCGATGACCAGCGCCACGTCGCCGAGCTGTGACTCGCCGCGGCGGACGCCCTGCAACGCGATCGACCCGACGGTGCCGAAGGCCGCGTGCCGCCGGGCGAGGCCGTCCGGCACCCGGGCGTAGAGGTTCTTCGGCACCCAGTTCAGCTCGGCATGCAACGCGTGCTCATTGCCGGCGCAGGCCACGAGGTCGCCGACCGCCACATCGTCGATCCCGGCGCCGACCTGCTCGACCACCCCGCACAGCGAGTAGCCCAGCGGCGTGTAGGAGTCCAGCTTGCCCATCACCTTGCGGTAGGTGGCGGGCACCCCGTTGGTGGCCACGCTCTGCATGACCTTGGCCACCTGGTCCGGACGGGAGCGGGCCTTGCCCAGCATCGACATGCCGGCCTCGGACACCTTCATGAGCTCGGTCCCGGTGGAGATCAGCGAGTAGGCGCTGCGGACCAGCACACCGCCCGGCTTGCACCCCGGCACCGGCACGTCGAGCACCGCCAGCTCGCCGCTCTTGTAGTTCTGCACAACCTGCTTCACCCGAGCTCCTCTTGTTTCTACGCCGTCAAGCTGCCTGGCTCTGGCCGGAGCCAGAGGTCGCGGTGCGATACCAGTACTCGAGGGTCAGCACATGCCACAGATGTTTGGAGAAGTCCCGCTGCCCGGCGGCGTCCTCGGCGACGAGGCGCGCCAGTGCGTCGCGGCGCAGGAACCCGGAACGGACGAGCACGCCGTCATTGACCACCTCGTGCACCAGCGGTGCCAGATCCCGGCTCATCCAGGCGCGCAGCGGGGCGCTGAACAGGCCCTTGGGCCGGTAGACGATCTCCCGGGGCAGGATCGAGGTGGCCGCCTCCTTGAGGACGGCCTTGCCCTGCCGTCCGACGATCTTGCGATCGCCGGGCACGGCGAACGCCGCCTTGACCACCTCGACGTCCACGTACGGCACTCGCACCTCGGTCGACGCGGCCATGCTCGACCGGTCGGTGTACGTGAGGTTCAGGCCCGGCAGGAACATCCGGGCGTCGCCCAGGCACATGCGGTTGACGAAGTCGTCGAGGTCGTTGTCCTCGTAGATGTCCGCATGCTCGGTCAGCACGTCCTCGACCGTCCCGGCCAAGTCCGGATTGACCAAGGCGAGCAGCTCGTCCTGGTCGTACATGGTGTAGCTGCGCCGGAACGCGGTCTCCTCCGGCAGATCGGCGAAGGAGAGGAACCGCTTCGCGAAGCGCACCGACCGGTACCCCCGGCGGGACGTGGCGACCGGCAGCCGATCCACGGCCCTGGACAGGCCGCGCCGCAGGGGTCGCGGGACGCACTGGTAGCGCAGCGCGAGCAGGTTGGCCAGGTGCTTGCGGTACCCGGCGAACAGCTCGTCGGCGCCCATCCCCGAGAGCATCACCTTGACCCCGGCCTCCCGGGCGGCCGAGCAGATCAGGAACGTGTTGATCGCGGCGGGGTCGCCGATCGGCTCGTCCAGGTGGTACGTCATCTGCGGCAGCAGGTCGAGCACATGCGGAGCGATCTCGATCTCATGCAGGTCGACGCCGAACCGCTCGGCCACCCGCCGGGCATAGCGCAGGTCGTCCGGCATCGCCTCGAACCTGGCGTCCTCGGCGCGGAACCCGATCGTGTAAGCGGAGATCCCGGGTCGGTCACGGGCCGCCAGCGCGGTCAGGTAGCTGGAGTCGAGGCCGCCGGAGAGGAAGGTCGCCACAGGTACGTCGGAGAGCAGGTGGCGCCGAGTCGACTCCTCGACGACGGCAGCGACATCCGGCCGCTCGCCGGCCCGGGCCCGCTCCCGGCCCTCGGCGGCGACGTCCCGGAGGTTCCAGAACCGGCCGCGCTCCACCCGGCCGTCGGGCCGGCACCGCAGCCAGCTCCCCGGCGGCACCTTCTCCGCTTCGCGGAACGCGCACCGTGAGTCCGGCACCCAGTAGTACAACAGCGAGGCCACCAGCGCCGCATGGTCCACCTCCAGCGACCCGCCGGTCGCGGCGGCGAGCGCCTTGAGCTCGGAGGCGAACACCAGGCCCGCACCGCGCCGCAGCAGGAACAGCGGCTTGATGCCGAGCTGGTCGCGGGCAAGCACCAGTTCACCGGTTCGCTCGTCGAAGATCCCGAACGCGAACATGCCGCGCAGCCGGGGCAGACAGTCCGTGCCCCAGCGCCGCCAGGCCTCCAGCACCACCTCGGTGTCGGAGGTACCGCGGAAGCGCACCCCGGCGGCTGCCAGTTCGGCACGCAGCTCGGGCGCGTTGTACAGCTCGCCGTTGTACGTCAGGGCGAGGCCGCCCGAGACCATCGGCTGGGCGCCGGTCCCGGACAGGTCGATGATGGCCAGCCGGCGGTGCCCGAGGTGCACTTCGCCGTCACCGAGGGGGTGGCTGTAGCGGCCCGCCCCGTCCGGACCGCGGTGGGCGAGGGTATCGGTGAGCCGGTCGGTCACGACCTTCCCGTCCGGCCACCGGTAAGTACCTGCGATGCCACACATGTCCTACCGCGCCTCCTGGTCGCTGTTCGGGACCCGTGCAGCCCACATCGGCAGCCGCTCCCTCCGCCGTCGGCCCGTCCCGCTCTGCGAGGCCTGCCGCTCGTTCCGGCCACGCAGCGCGGTCTGCAGCCCGTCCCACAACGTGCCGTCGGTCCGGTCACGCGGATCGGGGTCGATCAGCACCACACCGATCACCGGAATGCGCTGGTCCGCGAGCTGCCGCGCCACGGTGTGCAGCCATGCGGCGCTGCCGTGCCCGGCACGCACGACGAGCACGGTCTGGGTACCGAGGTACTGGAGGTCGGTCCACGCCGTGCCGGGCGAAACCGAGCCGACGCCGAGTCGACGCTCCTGATGCGACACGTCCGCGGCACGCTCGCCGCTGACCACGGTCGGGTCTCCTGGCTTCGGGCGGCGGCCTGCGAGCTGCGACCCGGGCAGACCATCGACGATGACCACTGGCCCCTTTGCCGCCAGCGCCCCGGCGAGGTTCAGGGCGATCACGCTCGTGCTGCGCGCACAGCCCAGTTCCAGCAGCGACAGCGGTTCCGCGGAGCCGCGTACGGTGCGGGCCAGCGTCGCGGTGAGCCGTTCGCGTGCCGCCCGGGTCCGTCGGCGCTGCCACAGCCTGGCCGGCCGGTGGGGCAGCTCCGCGATGATCGAGGCGCCGAGGTTCGCCGCGATCTCCCGGCGCAGCACGGGGCGGTCCGCCACTACAGCGCCGACCGCGGCCAGCGCGAGTCCGAGGACGAGTCCGAGCACGAGCCCCATCACGGCGTTGGTCACCGCGGCCCTGGGCAGGGAGTACCGCACCGCGCGCGGGGCGTCCACGATCTGCGTGCCGGCGATGAGCTGGGGCGTGCCGATGCGCGCCTCCTCGGCGCGCTGGCCGAAATCGGCGATCCGCGAAGTGAGCTCGGCCCGGCGGGCGAAGAGCGACTCGATGCTCGCCGACGCTTTCGGGTCGCTCCCCGGCGATCGGCCGCCGATCGCCTTGTTGACCCCGGCGAGCTCGTCCTGCATGCGATCACGCTGGTCGAGCAGGGCCTTGGCCTCGGCGTCCGCGGTCTCCCGCATCCGCTTCACATGGTCCGCGACGAACGCATCGGCCAGTGCCTTGGCCCGGGCCACCGCTTCCGCGTCGGTGTCACCTGTCACATCGATCTGCAGCAGGTTGTTGGTCAAGCCGGTACCCCGGTAGTCCCGCATGAAGTCTTCCGGTTTTTCCGGGGACTTGAGGGACCGCAGGGCCTGGTCGGCGATCCGCGTGGTCCCCAGCAGCGCGACGTCGGTGCGAATCAGCGTTCCGGTGTCGTTCGGCTGGTCCTCCTGATGCGCGACCAACACCTTGGTCACCGCGCTCGGCGGCGGCGGCAGCAGGACCGCCACCGCCGCGCCGATCAGCAGTCCAAGCAGCGCCAGGGAGCACCAGAGGCGGCGGCGCCTGCGCACCGCCACCACCAGCGCCTGCAGGTCGAGGAGCGGAGCGGCGGCCGACGACTCCGATGTCTTGCTCGTCGTCACACTGAACCTCCCGTCGCGTGGCCGCGAACCGCGAGCACCAGAGTGTCCTCATCCGGAGGACGGCCGGCAGTCCGCGTCGGACGGGCCCGGACCGTGTCGGCGACGACGATGCCGACGACCTCATGCCTGCCGTCCGCACACGCCCCGGCGATGCCGACGAGCTCCTCCGCGGTCCAGCTGCCCGCGCTGAGGACGACCAGGGCACCGGACTCGGTGTCGCGGTCCGGCACCACCGGCCGGTCCACCGAGACCTCCACCACCCGCAGCAGCGGATCGCTCTTGGCCTCGGCGACGAGCTGCCCCGCGGCCAGGCGGGCGATCTCGTCGCCGTCCGGTACGACAACCAGCAGCCGCCGGGGGGCCGGCAGTTGGTCCCGGAGGCGAGCGCACAGGCGCCGGTAGCGGATCCGCCTGTCGGCCTCGTCGCCGGACATCCGCGGGGTCGGTACGTCCCACCGCGTGTCGACGCCAAGGAGCGGGCGGACCCAGGCCCGCGAGCCACGGCCTTTTGGCCGGTGCGCGGGCCGTTCACCAGGTACGTCGACGGTGCCAAGGAGCGCCGAGCCCAGCGCCGCGGCGATCTCCGGTTCGGTGCGCAGCCGCCGATTCATCCGTGCGGCGGCGAGATGGCCGATGACTGCGAGCAGGAAGAACAGCAGCGCCCCGGCGACGATGAGCTGCATCCTCGTCGGCGGGGCCTCGCCCGTCGGCCGGGCCGCCGGCCCCATGACGACCATGCTGGCCTTGTTGGTGGCCGGGTCGGCCTCGTTCAGCTTCTTCATGGCGTCCTGCAGCGCGGTGCGCAGCTTCTCGAGCTCGGTGCGGGTCTGCACGCTCTCCACGGTCTGCCCCGGATCGGCCGTATCGGCCAGGTCGGTGATGCGGCGGTTGGTCTCCACCACCTGCTTCCGCAGCGCCTCGGGCCCCGTCGCCGCTCCGGGGTCGGTGCTCCCGCCTGCGATCCGCACGGCGAATCTGACGAATTCCTGGGCCACCTGGTCGGAGAGCCGCTGCGCGCGCTCCGGGGTGTCGGCCGTACCCGAGATCTTGACGATGTTCCCGTCGGCGGCCTCGGCGCTCACTCGATCCCGCAGCTCGCTGCTGCTGACGCCGGTCCAGCCGAGCCTGGCGGCCGCGCGGTCGACCACCGCCGAACTGGTCGCGATGTCCACCTGAGTCAGCAGCTCGCGCTCCTCCCACTGCCCCGGCAGCAGTACCGATACCGACGTCGTGTATCTCGGCGGGATCAGCAAGGAGGCGCCGTAGCCGACGAGCGCGCCCACGAGGGTGAGGATGGCGAGAAGCCGCCACCGCCGACGGAGAATCCGCCCGATCGTGACCAGGCGGATCGTGTCATCGCTCAACGGCGCGGCCTCTTCCCTGTGCGGACCGGGTCGCCCGCCGACACCGGAGTGCGGTCATGGCAGGCGGCGGCGTAGGCGGCGAGCAGCGACGCTTGCGAGTTCCGCCAGGAAAGCGGCCCGCTGATCCGCTCCTGACCGATCTTGCCCATCCGGGCCCGCTCCTCCGGATCGTCCAGGAGCAGCGCGATGAGCTTGGCGAATTCGGCCTCGTCGTTGGCGGGCGCGTAGACGGCGGCGTCACCGGCGGAGACGCGCGCCTCCCGGAGGTCGAACGAGACGATCGGTCGCCCCATCGCCATGTACTCCAGGACCTTGTTCATGGTCGACACGTCGTTGAGCGGATTGCGCGGGTCGGGGGAGAGGCACACGTCCGCAGTGGACAGGTAGCGCACCAGATCGGCGTCCGGAATGCGCCCGGTGAACTGCACCTGCTCGGAGAGCCCGAGCCGCCTGGACAGCTCCACCATCGCGTCGAAGGCGTCGCCGGAGCCGACGAACACCGCATGCCAGTCGGTCCGCCCGAGCTCGTCGCGCAGCTTCGCAAGAGCCCGCAAGGCGTAGTCGACGCCGTCCTGAGGGCCCATGACGCCGAGGTAGCACAGCAGATGAGGCTTGCCGCGCTTCAACTCCGGCTCGGGCGCCACCGGTTGGAACCGGTCGATCTGGGGCGCGCTGCGCACCACGAAGACGTCCTCCGGCCGCCGACCGCCACGGCGCATCGCGACGTCCCGGTAGCTCTCGTTCGTGGCGAGCACGACGTCCGCGGCCCGGTAGGTCCGCCGTTCCAGCGCGCACACGGCGCGGTAGAGCAGGTCTTCGCCGCGGTCGAACCGGGAGAGGTACAGCTCGGGCACCAGGTCGTGCTGGTCGAAAACGAACCGCACGCCGCGCCGCTTCAGCCACAGTGCCGGCAGGAACAGCAGGTCGGGCGGGTTGCAGGCGTGGACCACGTCGACCGGGCCGACCTTGCGGGCCAGCCGGACCGTGTGCCACAACGCCGATCCGTACTCCCGCAGGTAGCCGGCCGGTCCTCCGGTGGCCGCGCGCAACGGGTAGCGGTGGATCCGCACCCCGTCGATCTCCGCCTCCGGCTCCGTGTCCCGCTTCTCCCCCCGGGGACAGATGACGTGCACCTTCCAGCCCGCGTCGCGCAGCGTCGTGCACTCCTGCCACACCCGCCGGTCGAACGGCACCGACAGGTTCTCCACCAGGATCAGCGCGCGCCGGTCTGGCCGGTCGCCACTGGTCGTGTCACCAAGCAAGGCCCATGTACCCCGGTTCGGCCCGACGCGTCTCGGCATCGGGAAGGCGGATGAGGTCGACAATCACCGGGCCGTCGTCATGGGGCAGCGCCGCCAGCACGGCCGGATCCCTGGTCCCGACCAGGCACACCTCGGCGTGCTCGAGCACCTCGTCGACGGAGTTCGCGAGCAGCTGCGCGAGGTGCGGCAGCCGGGTCTCGATGTATTCGCGGTTCGCGCCGATCAGCCGGGAGAGGCTCACGTTGGCGTCGTAGATCCGCAGGTCGTAACCCTTGCCGAAGAGCCTCTCCGCCAGCTCGACGAGCGGGCTCTCGCGCAGGTCGTCGGTACCGGGTTTGAAAGACAGCCCGAACAGACCCACCCGGCGCTTGCCGGTGCGCTCGACCAGCTCCACCGCGCGCTGCAAGTGTGCGGAGTTGGAGGGCAGCACGTGGGAGAGGATGGGTACCGAGATGTCGGCCCGCTGCGCCGCGTGGACCAGGCTGCGCAGGTCCTTGGGCAGGCAGGAGCCACCGAAGGCGAAGCCGGGCCGCAGGTAGGCGGGGCTGACGTTCAGCTTGCGGTCGGCCAGGAACACGTCCATCACCTGGTGCGAGTCCACCCCGAACGCCTGGCACACCGCGCCCAGTTCGTTCGCGAAGCCGATCTTGAGGCCGTGGAACGCGTTGTCCGCGTACTTGATCGCCTCGGCCGTCGGGACCGGCACCCGGAACACCTCACCGGGCAACCCGTCGTACAGCGCCATCACCGCGTCGCCGCTTGCCGGGTCGAGCTCGCCGATGACGGTCTTGGGCGGGTCGAAGAAGTCCCGCACGCTCGTGCCCTCGCGCAGGAATTCCGGGTTGACCGCGACCCCCAGGTCCACCCCGGCCGTGCCGCCGGCGTACTTCTCCAGGATCGGTACCAGCAGGTTCAGGCAGGTGCCCGGGAGCATGGTGCTGCGGAACACGACAGTCTGCCGCCCACCCCGCTCGGCCAGCGCGGCGCCGATCTGCTCGGTGACCCGCTCCAGATACGTGGTGCACAGGCTGCCGTTGGGCTCCGACGGGGTGCCCACGCAGACCAGCGACACCTCACTGCCCATGATCGCCTCGCGGACGTCGCCGGTAGCGCGTAGCGCTCCGGTCCGCACGACCTCGGCGATGAGCTCGCCGATCCGCTCCTCGACCACCGGGGCCTTGCCGTCGTTGACCAGGTCGACCTTCACCTGGTTCACGTCGACCCCGATGACCTCGTGACCCATGCTGGCCAGGCACGCGGCCGACACGCAGCCCACGTAACCGAGCCCGAAAATGCTGACTCTCATGACGCGTCCCTCCCTCCAGGCAGGCCCTTGTGGCCTGCGGTCCGCGCGCCGGCCGGACGACGGCCCCAGCGCATCAGTAGGCCCCTTGCCCGTGGAGCACCGCACGCAGCGTCTTCCACAAGATCACTGTGTCCAGAGCGAGTGACCAGTCCTCCACGTACCGCAGGTCGAGGCGGACCGCCTCCTCCCACGGCAGGTCGCTGCGTCCGCTGATCTGCCACAGGCCGGTGAGCCCGGGCTTGACCAGCAGCCGCCGCCGGATGTCCGGGCCGTACGCAGCGGACTCCTCCGGTACCGGAGGCCGCGGGCCGACGAGCGACATCGATCCGGTGAGCACGTTGAAAAGCTGCGGGAGCTCGTCGATCGAGTAGCGGCGCAGCACGGATCCCACCCGGGTCACCCGCGGATCCCGGCGGAGCTTGAACAGCAGGCCTGCGCCCTCGTTGCGGTCGGCGAGCTCGGCACGTGCCTCGTGAGCCCCGGCGACCATGGTGCGGAACTTGAGAATGGTGAACTCGCGGCCGTCCTTGCCGACCCTGCGCTGGCGGTAGAACGCCCCGCCCCGACTGTCCACCAGCACGAGCAGCCCGACGAGCACCATCAGCGGCGCGAACAGCATCAGCAGGATCGCCGCGCCCATCCGATCGACGACCCCTTTGATCGCCCGGCGGCCCCCGGTGAAGGTCGGCATGCTGACCCGCAGCAGCGGGATCCCGAGCACCGCGTCGACGTGCAGCCGCGGGCCGGCCACCTCCATCAGCACGGGGGCCACGACCATCTCGGCATCGCTGCCTTCGAGGTTCCAAGCCAGCCGCTGCAGCCGGTCCGGTGACCAGTGCGGGTCCGGGGTGACCGCGACGACACGGTAGCCGTCGCGGCGAACGTGGTCGGCTACGTCCGCCAGTCGGCCGACGACCGGCACTCCGTCCAATTGGTCACTGTCGAGCCCGAGACCGTCCGTCGTGCACACCGCATCCACCCGCCAGCCGAGGTGCGGGAACTTGCGGGTACGGGTGATCAGGTCGTGCACGGTGGCCGGGCTCCCGGCAGCGAGCACCGGTCTCAGACACCGCCCTTCCTTCCGCTGTTTGTGCAGCCAGAGGCGGAGCAGATACCGCGCGGTCATGGTGATGAGCGCGATCGCGGGGATCGCGACGAAGATCCAGAGCTTGATGTTGCGCGAGGCGAGAGCGATCCCGCCGAGCGCCAGTACGACGGTCGCCGCCAACAGTGACCGTCCGAGCCGGCGGAATTCCTCGGCGCCCTGGCCGAGCACGGCCGGAGCCCACGACCGGCTCACCGCAAGCGCTCCCAGCACCAGCAGCTCGGTGCCGAATGCGAGAATTCCCCACTTCTCGTGCCAGTTGGCCGCGTCCCGGACCCCGAAGAAGTTGCCGATCGCCGCCACCACCAAGGCGGTGGCCACGGTATCGCCGGTGATCACGGTACGGCGGTACCGCTGCTCCCAGTCGTTCGCGGGCGGGCTGATCGCCCTGTTCGCCAGACGCCCGCGCGTTGACGGAAAAGGGTCGACCAATCCCCCCTGCCGCACAGAACCCCGCACCCACGGCCCCCTCTCGGGCTCCAAGAATTGTTCCCCCACACGTCTGGCGCCGGACACGCAGCTGCTGGCTGCCCATAGCGCCGGACCTATAAATCATCAGTTGTCGCCTGATGTCCAGCATGTGAAGAAACGTCAATCTAGACCATCGAGGCCCGTCTGACCCGGGTTCCGCAGTTACAGGTCGGGTCCAGTGCTAGAAAATTTGAGCTGATCTGCGGAAACGCCAATAGGCACGCCGGGCGCGGCGTGTCACGGGTCTGTCAAACGAGCGGTGTCACTGGGGTTGTTGGAGCTACTGACAGGCTGCGGAGACGCGCCCGTCGAAGATGATCTCGAAGGCGTTGAGCGCGGTCTTCCAGCGCATGGTCCAGCGGGCCTGGCCCTTGCCGGTGGGGTCGAGGGACATGATCGCCATGTAGACGCACTTCAAGGCGACTTGATCGTTCGGGAAGTGTCCGCGTGCCTTGACCGCCCGGCGGATACTGGCGTTCACGGACTCGATCGCGTTCGTGGTGCAGACGCTGCGGCGGATCTCGGCGTCGAAGCGGAGGAACGGGGTGAACTCCTCCCAGGCGTTTTCCCAAAGCCGGACGACCGCCGGGTACTTCTTGCCCCAGGCGTCGGCGAACCGCTCCATTGCGGCTTCCTCGGTCGCTGCCGTGTACACGGGCTTGAGGACACGCGCGATCTTGTCCCGGTCCTGGCGGGCGGCATAGCGGAAGGAGTTCCGCAGCAGGCGGACCACGCAGGTCTGGACGGTCGTTCACGGCCAGACGGTCTCGACCGCGTCAGGAAGCCCCTTGAGTCCGTCGCATACGAGCATGAGGACGTCGCTCACGCCGCGGTTCTAGATCTCGGTGAGGATGCGCATCCAGCGCTTGGCGCCCTCGCCGCCGTCGCCGGCCCACAGCCCCGCGATGTCCCGCCGGCCCTCGACAGTGACCCCCAGGACCACGTGAATTGGCCTGTTGGCCACCGCCCCGTCACGGATCTTGGTTCTGTCGACGATCTTGTGATGTGGACGCTTCGGCGGGGCGCGTCAGTCGTTCGCGATCATGCATCGCGTGCTCTCGTGATGTGCTCCTGGAGCTGTTCCCGTACCTGTCCGCATTGTTGATCGAGGAAGTCGAGAGGCAGTCGGACAAGGTCATGCTCAGGACGCGGGTGCGGGCGACGACCGCGGCCTGCTGGCGCGGCCGGATTCGACTCGGGTGCATGGCCGGTACATCCGAAGATTGCGTGACGTCGCGGTGGGTGATCTCGGTGTCGTGATCGAGTTATCCATACGCCGCTTCCGCCGCGAGAACGCCGCATGCCCGGCCGTGACGTTCGCCGAGCAGATCACGGGACTGACGACTCCACATAGCCGTTACACCCCGTTGCTGCGAGGGGTGTTGATCAAGTCGGCCCGGCCCTGGGGGGCCGGGCGGGAGCCCGTTTGGCGACAGTGATCGGCATCACGGTGGGCAAGGACACCCTCCTGCGCCTGGTCAGGGACCTGCCCGCACCGCATGTCGGCGACGTGGAGGTGCTGGGCGTCGACGATTTCACCTTAGTCCAACTCAACGGCCACCTTTACCCTCATCTGATCCGGCTTGCGCATGGCGAGAGCTGGGGGGAGCAATTGTCAAAAGCTGTGGATCAGTAGCCGTTCACCATGACTCGTGGTTCAGGCGGATGAGCCCTTCGACAGAGCCCAAGCGGGCCTGCAGGGTGGGGTCTGGGGCCGGGGTGGTGGTCAGCAAGAGCACCTGGGCCGCGCAGGGTGTTCGGGGGCGTAGAGGTCGTCTTCGCCGTCATCGCCGGGAATCGGGTTGGGCTGGATTTCACCCCGCCCTTCGGGGCTCTTCTTCGAGTTCACGGACCCGCCTGCGCAAGGCGGTCACCTCCGCCGAGTCCGACGCCGGCACGGCCGTCCGGGCCGCCGAGTAGGAGCCCGGACGCCGCCCGTCGGCGGCCCGTATCCAGTTCCTGAGCGTCTCAGCGTTGACCCCCAGATCAGCTGCGACCGACTTGATCGTCGTTCCGGCCGTGAAAGGTACAGCGCGGCGCGACCGCGTCCGCCTTGAACTCCGGCCCTTCACCCCCACAGGGACTCCGTTCTCCCAGATCCTCAAGATCCAGTGTCTACGGTGTCCAAGGTCCGAGGTCAGGGCCCCTCTTTAGGAGGGAGGCGTGAGGACTGTGTCGATGAGGTACACGGTGGCGTTGGCCGTCCTGATGTCCCCACAGACGATCTTGGCGGTGTCGTTGACCTTGAACGACGTGCCCGATCCGGAGGTCTTGAGCGTGGAGCCCTCCAGCGTCTTGAAGCTTCCGTTGGGAAGCTCGCTGGGAGTGATCGTCTTGTCCACGACGTGGTACTTCAGGACCTTCTTCAACTGCTCCTTGTTCCTGAGCAGGTCGACCATCTGTGTTCTGGGAATCTTGTTGAAGGCCGCGTTCGTGGGAGCGAAGACCGTGACGTGCTTCGCGTGATTGAGCTTGGTGGTGAGGCCGGCGTCCTTCAACGCAAGTGCCAGTTTCGTCAGTCCCGGGTTGTTGGCCGCCGCTGTGGCCACGCGTTCCTTGGCCATGGCGGCGGTACTGCCCTTGCCGCTGTGCGGCAGCGAGGAGCATCCCGGGCCGAACGGGCTCGGTGTGCTCGATGGTCCGGATGCAGCGCTGTCGGCGAATGCCTGCGGGGCGAACACTCCGAGTGAAAGTGGGAGAGCCACCACAGCGGTCACCGTTGCGGCGGTGGTGCGGAGGTAATATGCACTCATATCGATGCCTCTTCCCTCTGGGTGGAGGTCCGTGAGTGGTCATGACAAACCTGGTGTGGCTGACTTGGCAGGGGTGCCGTTGGCACTGTCCTGACATGCGTCAACAGGCCACCAGTCCCAGCGTAGACATGACTCAACGGGACGCGCACCCTGAGGACGATTGGGGTGGCACGGCGCCTCCGGTCACAACTGCACTGACCGCTGACTGCGGGCACAGCGAACGTCTCGACCAGCAAGGACACCGGCGGAACCGAGGGTCCCGAGGCGGCCGGCCCACCGGGGTTCGACAGCGAGCGCTACAAGAAACGCAACACCGTCGAACGCGCCATCAACAGGCTGAAGGGCTTCCGCGCGGTCGCCACCCGCTAGTGAGAACGCGCCTGCATCTACCTCGGCACCCTCACCCTCGCAGCCCTCGTGATCTGGCTTTGAACATGATCCGAGAATCCCCCAGTGCGGTGGGCCCCGCGCCGTGGGGCGAGGCCCAGCCGCGTCCGGCAGTCGTCAGCTGCCGCCGCACTGCTCCTGCACGGCGAACGGAAGGCTTCCGTAGCCTGAGACGTCGTACGAGCCGAGGGAGCCGTCGGCGGCTGCCGTGAGAACCGCCATCGTGGGGATGGTGAAGAGCCGTTCCAGCTGGCCGTTGCTCTTCTGGCCGACCGAGCGGACCTCGTAGAAGATCGCGCCCTTGGTCGGCGTGTGCAGCACCGGCTGTTCGCCGACGGGGGCCGTGCCACCCATGAGCATGCGGCTGAAGACGGCGTTGGTGATGTCGATGAGCGGGTAGTGGGCGACATTGGCCAGACCGTAGTGGTCCAGCGCGTCGACGCTGGCCATGGCCATCTGCCGGTTGGTGAGCCACTGTTCGGCTGTCATCCGGGACGGAGCGATGGAACGGGCTCCGATCTGGAACTGGTTGAGGTCGTTCGTTCCCGCGACCACCGGGGCCTGACCCATGTGGTGCAGGTCGAGGCTCAATTGCGGGGCGGTCCGGCGCCACAGCTTCCAGTAGGCGACCGACTCCGGCTGGACGAAGTTCTCCCAGTCACGGTTGAGGTCGGTACGGGTCGGGGTGGTGCTCTGGCGGATGTTGGCCTCAGCGCCGTCCGGGTTGTACATGGGGAGGACGACGACGGTGAGTTTCTCGCGGATGAGGCGGGCGGCCGGGTCGCCGCTCGCCAGGTGCCCGAGGATCTGGAGGACGGCCTCGGTGCTGTGCAGTTCGTTGCCGTGGATACGGGCCTGCAGCCAGAAGACGGTCGGCCCAGTGCCGACGGTGGCGTACAGCAGCTTGCGTCCCTCGCCCGACAGACCGGCCGTTCCGACATTGACGAGTCCGTGCGAGGTCCGGGCGATACGGTCGAGCTGCCGGACCACGTCGTCGTATCCCGCGACGCTGGCCAGGCTGACGTTCTGGTCCGGCTGGATGCAGGGCCCGCCCGGCAGATGCGCCGGGTCCGCCGAGGCGGTGGAGACGCCGGCCAGTCCGGCAGCCAACGCGCCGGCGGCCCCGAGCAGTGTGCGTCGTCCGATCATGGGTTCCTCCCTCACAGGTCGTCGCGCGGATTGCCGATGGACGGGCCGGCCGGCGGAATGTCGTAGTAGCGGGCCGGGTCGACGTTCTGGATGTCACCGGTGGCGAGGCTCTCGAGCGTGGTGCCCATCCCGATGAGCGACTGGCGGATCAGCATGCCCATGGACTTCTGGGCCACCGAACGCGTCTCGTAGAGCATGATTCCGGCGCCGTTGAGTGCGTAGGATCCGAGCGCGGTGCCCGGCAGTTCGACGTCGGGGTAGCGGGTGATGCCTCCGAAGCCCGACTGGCCCAGGGCGCGCAGGGTGTCCCAGACGAGCACATTGACCTGGTAGCCCAGGTCGCGGGCGGCCGGGTCGAGCGGATATCCGGCGGTGCCCTTGGTGACGATGCCGACCAGTTGGAGCGTGGTGAGCTGGTTGTCCGTGTCGGACTGCGTGTTGCTGCCGCGGTGGTGGTGGTCGATGAAGACCTTCGGCCGCATCCGCTGGAAGACCGCTGCGGAGGTGCGCGCCTCGGGCGTTACGAAGAAGCCCGGCAGCTCGGAGCGTCCCGGCAACAGGCCTTCGCCGCCGGGCTTCAGCCGGAACGTCAGATCCGGGTGGAAGTCGCGGTTGATGTCGTAGCCGGAGACCCGGCCGGGCTCCAGCAGCGTACGGGGCAGATACCACGGCGCCGGTGTGCCCGCCGCGAGTCCCCATTCCTGCGGTGTCCAGCGCTGGGTGTTCTGCCGCCGCTGTACGAGGAAGCCGTCGGCGTTCCGGAAGTCGGCACCGTCCATGTTGAGCCGCGGGATGAACCAGACCGCGAGCCGGTCGAGGACCGCCTTGACGGTCGGATGCGAGCTGGTGGCGAGCGTCTGCATCAGATGCAGCGCGACCTCGGTGCCGAGAGGTTCACCGCCGTGGATCTGGGTCTGGATCAGTACCGGGAGCTTGCCGGCGGCGGGCTCGCCGAACCGTATGAGATGGATGGGCCAACCGCCGGCCGAGTGACCGGCCACCTCCACGGCCATCCTGCCCTTCGAACGGGCCGCGATGCTCTGGAGTTTGGGGCCGAGTTCGGAGTTCGCCGTCAACGCGGCCTTCTGGACTGTTTGTTCCGGCTGGATCCACGGCCCGTTGGGCCGCGACTGCGGTTCCGCGTAGGCCGACGGCTGGAGAACCGTCCCCACCCCGAGGCCTGCCATCCCGGCCAGGATCGTGCGTCGACGCATGTGCTCTCGCTTTCCGGTCGATGGGAGGGATCCCCCCGGTCCCCTCCGACAAGAACGATTGCAGCGATCACGGTCTGTCGGCCCAGTCTGATTCCCGGCAGCGCGCATGACAAGACATCAGCATCCTCTGTCTTCACTGCTGTACCGGGGCAGGACCCGGCATCGGCCCGGCCGGTCATCGAGGTGCTGGGGCGCCAATCGGGGCGGACGGCCCGGGGTGATCGCTCGGCCGTCGGGCTCGTTGCCGTCGATGGCGGCGGCCGTTGGCGCCGCGACGCCGCATTCACGACGAGCTCCGCCGCCAGGTCCGGGAGCCGGAGGCCGCGCCGTCCTTGCCCGCCTCGCGAAGGGGTTGTGAGCTGCTGTCGGTTTGCTGAGCTGAAGTGAGTGGTGGTGTGGGGGAGTGGGGCCTGTCGGTGGGTGATGCACACCGATCACGGGGCCCCGTACACGAGTCGGGCCTTCGCGGACGCCTGCCGCCGGGCCGGTGTCCGCCAGAGTATGAGCACGAGTGCGCGTGCGGTGCCTGGGTCCGGATCACTCACAAGGACACTCTTGCCCAGCACTCCATGCCGGAGGGGGAGCGGTGCCCCCTGTCCGGAGAGTCGAGAGTGGCTCCTGCCGCCGTTCCCCGTCCCGCCGCGAACGGGTTGCTGTGCATGGTGCCCCCCGCGCCGACCCAAGGGTGAGCGAAGCCGGTCAGCAGCAGCGGCGGCTCCAGCGTGTACGCGATCCCGGCCGGCCAGCCCGGAGGGCGGTGGTGAGCACGACCAGGAAGCGGTGATCACGGCGTTCCCGGCGCCGAGGTCCTGACCGGCACGGTGTGGTCCTTCTTCCCCAGGCGCGGGGCTTGGGCGGCGGCGCCTCGGCGGCCGGCGTCCTCCGTCAGTCGACGGCCTCGCGGATGCGGGCCGGGAGGGTGTCCCAGGGGCGGCAGGGGACCACGGGGAGGGCGTAGGTGCGGGCCTGCTGGGCGAGCCAGTGGGAGTAGCGGGCGCTGACGTCCGCGCGTTCCGTCTGGTCTCCGTCGTCGGGTTCGCGGGTGGCGTAGTTGGCAGCGATTTGCTCGGGTTCGTCCTCGTGCAGGAAGACCGCCCGTACGCGGCGTCCGGCGGCCCGGCCGTCGTCGACGGCCCGCGCGGCGGCGGCCGGGGCGAGGTAGTCGCCCTCGATCAGGGCGGGTGTGTCGACCGTCAGGCGGTTGCGGACGACGCCCAGGACGGCGGGCTCCAGGGCTTGTGCGGTGGCGATCTGGAGGGCCAGTACCTGATCGTTCGTCAGGCGGGCTGTGTCAGGGGCGTGGTCGAAGTGGTGGAGGGCGGGGTGGTGTTCCGCTGTGGTGATGGCCTGGACGGCGCTGACGACGTCGTCGAACTCGACGATGAATCCGTCCGTCCCGGCGGCGAGCCGGGCGGCGGCGCGGCTCTTGCCGATGCCGGAGGCTCCGCCGAGCAGCAGTATGTCCCATGTTGTTCCTGTCACGGGGTGACCGTATCCCGTGGCTGCCGGCTTGTGCCGCGGGTTTCCACGGCGGCCGCGGCTTCCGGCAGGGCGGCTCGCGGGTCACTGCGGAGACCGGCGCCTCTCGGCGGTGCGGCTGGCGAAGGTCGCCCGCCTGCCGGTCGTGGGTGCCGTGGCTTCCGGGAGGGCGGTGACACGGCGCCGTCCCGGAAGCGTCAGGACGCTGGCGCCCATCAGGGTCGGCCTGGGCGCCGCTGACTCACTCTCGGTGCCGGGTGGGGTGCCCGGGCTGTGACGCGCGAGCGGGTGGGGTGTTCGTCACCTGGATGGCCCGCAGCCGGCTCGTCTGCTGGTGTCTGGTCGCCTATGGGGCGTGGTGAGTGGTGTCCGGTGCAGCACCGGAGCTCTGCCGGTCCTTGTCCTCCGCCGCATCACCCACCCCGCCCCCCCCAGGGTGCTCCCGGTCCGGCCGCGGGGGCTGGAGCATCTGCGGGGCTGATCCGTCTTCGTCCCCCATCCCCGCGCAGCCGCTCATCGTGTCGCGGTCCGACGCTTCGACCTTCGTGTCGGAACTCGCGGAGTGCACGCCGAATCTCTGTGAGAGCCCGCAGCCAAGTGGCGGCGAGCTCACTCACCTCACCGGCCAGACGCCCACCAAGCGCGCGTGCCGGGCGGTGCGACGGGGCAAAGCTTGCCGGGAGGGGTACTAGGCAGGCTCGGCTTGCGTCCGATCGGCGGACGAGGTGGCTGTGCCATCCCGCGCCTCCTGCAGGTGGGTGACGGCCAGGAGCGCGGCGTCGTCGTCCAGGTGTCCGCCGGTGTGCCGGGCCAGGTCGGCGAGGAGGGTGTCCAGGATCGCGCCGGGGTCCGCCGGGAGGGGGCGGGACATGTGGGGCACGGGGTCGTAGAAGACGCCGTGACGGTCGCGGGCCTCCACCACGCCGTCGGTGAACAGCAGCAGGGTCGCGCCGGGAGGCAGGGGATACTGCTCCACCGGCACCCGTGTGCGGCCCAGGTCGCCCAGGCCCAGCGGCAGCGTGGGATCGGTCGGGTCGAGTGGGCGTGCCCGGCTTTGGTGGACGAGGAGCGGTGCACAGTGCCCCAGGTTGGACAGGCGCAGGACGGAGCCGTCGGCGGGGATCTCGATGACGACGGCGGTGGCGAAGGACTCCGCCCCCTCCACGTCTTCGGCGTTCAGCTCCTGCATGCGTTCCTCCAGGCGGCCGACCACGCCGGGCAGGTCGGGCATCCGGGTTGCGGCTTCGTGGAAACTGCCCAGCAGCCCGTTGACGGTCCTTACCGCCCCCATTCCCTTGCCGCGCACATCGGCAATCATCAGCCGGACGCCGTGGGGGGTGGAGCGGATGGCGTAGCAGTCGCCGCCGATGGCGGCCTCCCGTGCGGCGGCCTCGTACCGGACGGCCACGGCCAGCGGCCCGATGCGGTCGGGGGGCGTGGGGAGTACCGCGCGTTGCACGGCTTCGGCGACCTCGCGGGTGTCCTTCAGTTGCTGCCGGTAGCGGGCCATCAGCCGGTTGAGGACGGCGGCCAGGGCCGTCAGGGCGACGACGGTGGCGAGCTGGGCGGGATGGGGGTGGAAAGGCCCCTCGCTCACGACGGGCACTTCGAGTTCCCCGATGACGATCGACGCCACCCCGGTGGCGATCGTGCCCGTCAGGGAGAGCACGGGTGCGGCCAGCACGGGTGCGGCCGCCAGGAGAGGGAAGGTGTTGACCCCTTGGGTGAACAGATCGACGACGATCGCGGCCACGATGACCGCGGCAGGCAGAAAGGACGGCCAACGCCTCTGGCCGACCAGATGCGTGCGGTCGTGTCTCATTCCCCGTCTCCCTGCGCTTCAGAGCCGGTCGTGGAGAGGCCCCAGGTCCCAGTCTGTGCCGTGCTGCGCCCTGCGGCGACCGAAGCCCGGTCGGCCCGCCGCAGCCGACGGCCTCTTCCAGGCTCACCGCCGGAGCCTTCCGACGGCGCCCCGTGACGCTTCCAAGATCAGGACCGAGCCGGGTTCCCAGGCACATGGGCGACCTGACCGGGATCGGCAGACCGGGGACGCACCAGCCGGCACACTCGGGGGCTCAGACGGCCTGCGAGGCCTCCGTGGACAGGCCAGCACCTGCCGCATCACCTCGCCCAGGTGGTGACCACCCGCGCGCTGCTGACGGCGCGGGAGAACATCGCTGACACGGTCGCTGCGCGGGCGATGATGTGCATCCACGGCGGTGCCGGGTTCGGTAAGACCCTCGCCGTCAACACCTGCCTGCGCGAACTCGAGGACTCTCGGGGCGAGGAGGTCTGCAAGGTCACCTTCCGTGCCCGTCCCACCGCCCGCGCCGTTCGCTACGAACTCTTCGACACCCTCAACCTCTCCGGCGAGCCGCCCCAGCAGCCCAGCGAGTTCGACCGCTCCTAAAAACAGCCCTCGCCGAGCGGCCCCGTACCTTCCTCGTGGACGAGGCGCAGTGACTCAACGGGGAGGCGTTCGAATACTTCCGCTACTTGTGGGACGAGCCCGCTACCCAGCTCGCGATCATCTTCGTCGGCGGCGGGGGCTGCCACACCGTGCTGCGCTGCGAACCGATGACGTAGCACGCCCAGTCACGCTGAGCATCGTGCTCCGTTGGGCTTGATGCACTCCAGGAGATCAGCGTTCACGGCAGCATGATGATCTACTGCATAGAGTGACCATGCGCCCGGCTGGTCTGTATGAGGGCTTCCGGCGGCGAGCGAATGAGGCTGCAATGAGTGAACTGACGAAGCCCGAGATCGACCTTCCGGAGGGTGACGCTCCCACCGAGCTGACAATCCGCGACCTCGTCGTCGGGGACGGGCTTGAGGCGAAGCCGGGCAGGGTTGTCCAGGTTCACTACGTCGGGGTCACCTTCGAGTCCGGAAAGGAATTCGACACCTCCTGGGACCGGGGCCAGACGTTCAAGTTCGCCGTGGGCGGTGGCAAGGTCATCAAGGGCTGGGACCGCGGGGTCAGAGGGATGAAGGTCGGCGGCCGGCGCGAGATCATCGTTCCCCCACGCCTCGGCTACGGCAACCAGTCACCCTCGCCGTTGATCCCGGCGGGCTCGACACTCGTCTTCGTGGTGGACCTGCTCTCCGTCGCAGTCTGAGGCCTTCTGCTACCCGGCCTCTCCGCCCGGGCAGGAAGCAGCAACCTGGGGACTCCCGTGCCACTCCCGTGATCATCTCGCAGGCGATAGCGTGCGCCCATGACTTGGCGGGGACCGACATATCGGATGGTGGATGGGGAGAGAATCGATGGGGCCTGGTGCCACATCTGGCGGCGTTGTCGACCAGACAGTGAGTACTACCTCGACGACCTGATTGTCTTCGCGGATGGAGCGATCACCTGCGGAGAACGTACGGACCTGCTCCGCAACGACTTCCCTGCACAGATCGTGTTCGCCGGCGAGTCCTATGCGTCCGTACTGCATGGGTACTGGGCGCTGTCGGCGGCCGACGCTTCTGACAGAAGCAGAATCCGGTCTGACAGAAGCAGAATCCGGGATGCGGCCTCCGGCAGAGAGGCGCATGACCTGGGTGGCCAGGCAACGCACCGGAGTGACTGGCCTAACGTTCGGCTCGCGGTCATGGCAGAGCTCCTTCGCGTGAAGTTCACTCAGCACCCTGAACTCGCCCAGGTCCTCGTTTCCACAGGGGATGCCAGGATCAGCTACACCGGCCTCTCGGACTCACCCTTCTGGCGAGATGTCCCCGACGGTCGGGGACGAAACTGGATGGGGCGGTTGCTCGAGCTGACCCGCTCCGAGCTCGTTGCCCAGCAGTTGCTCCGGCCCGAGAACCCCAGCGGGCTGAAGTAGGAAGAGTTGCTGAGCGGTGAGAGTGCTCGACTACGCGCACATCGTGAGTAGACGTGCCGGACTACATCCGCTCCCTGCAACCGTCCTGTGGGATCTCAAGTTCGGCCGCACAATCTCACCGCCCGCTTCATATCGACTGCACTCTCCGTGTTCCTCGACGAACTCGCCCACCGCGCACGGCACATCGAGCTGGCCGGCGAGCCCCGCCGCAACATCTCCCACCGTGTCTGGGGCTACGCCTTTTTGCCCGTCTCACTCTCCGCGCGCGGACCATGGGTGAGCTATCCTGCGCGCATGCGCGGACAGTTCACCGGCTGGCCGGAGCAGGCCATGGACGTGTTGTGGCAGCTCCAGGGCGAACCGACCCACGCGACCCGCGAGCGCTACCGCGCGGACCGCGAACGCCTGGTCCGGCAGCCGATGATCGCCCTGCTCAACGAGGTCGCGGACACCGACCCCCGGTACGAGGACTTCTCCGTCTGGCACTACCGCACCGACTCCTGGTGGTGGCAGCACCAGAGCGCGGTGATCCGGCTCGGCCGCAAGATCGAGATCGGTCTACGGTTCTCCCTGGACGGCCTGCGGATCCAGGGCGCCTGGTGGTACCCCGATCCCGGCCAGGTGGACATGTTCCGCAAAGCCGTGGCCTCCGAGGGGAGCGGCCGCGAACTGTCCGCCATCGTCGAGGACGTGCGGAAGAAGGGCTACGACATCTCCGGGGACGTGATGAAACGCCCCCCGCGCGGCTATCCGACAGACCACTCCCGTACGAACCTGCTGCGCCACCGTTCTCTGATCGCCGCCCGTCCCCTCGGCTGCGAGGAGTGGCTGCACACCCCCGAGGCGGTCGACCGAGTCCTCTCGGCCACCGCTGACCTGGACGCCCTGCTGATGTGGCTGGTCCGCCACGTGAAGCGCGCCGCCTGACATCACGAGGGCCCCGCGCGGCACGGGAGGAACCAAACCCGTGCCGTCGGCCCTGCCCCTGCCGATAACCTCATCCGCCCTGGTGGGAGCCGGTGTGCGGTGATCTTTGGGATGTCGGGCGCGGGGCCCTGCGTCGGCGCGTTCTGGCAGGGATGATGATCACCCGGCATCATGATCGGTCGTGCTACTGAGACTGGCGTACCTGGGCGTGACAAACGCGTTAGCGATGCTGCGACTGCTACCGATGAGCGACCGGGACAAGGACGTGGAAATCCTGGCTCTACGCCATCAGATCACGGTGCTGGAACGGCAACTGGGCGGGCAGCGAGTGCGGTTCACGGCGAGCGACCGGGCGTTCCTGGCGGCGCTACTGCACCGTCTGCCATCCCGGGTGCTTCGCGGGGGCGCGGTTGGTGGTACATCCGGACACGCTGCTGCGATGGCACCGTGATCTGGTCGCCCGCCGTCACGCGGCCCGGTCTCGGCCCAAGCCCTCGGGACGGCCGCGGACCGTGCGCTCAATCCGGCTTCTGGTGCTGCGGCTCGCGCGGGAGAACCCAAGCTGGGGGTACCGCCGCATCCACGGCGAACTGCTCGTTCTCGGGATCAAGGTGGCCGCCTCCACGGCCCGGGAAATCCTCCGGGAGGCCGGGATCGACCCGGCGCCCCAACGGGCCTCAAGCACGTGGGCCTGGCTGGATCAGGCGGGCAGGGGCGGCGAGGGGTCAAGCGGTCTGCTGATAGTCGGCGAGAGCTTGGAACATCGCACGTCTACCGACGCTGGCGAGCACCGGGTTCTTGACGCGGTAGTAGTGCTCGGCCATGAGTCCGAAGCACAGGGCCCAGCCACGCCCTCGCGCCCAAGTCCCGTCGTCGACAGCTGCAGCCTCACGGAACAGATCGCGGGTCTCGGCCGAGAGCAAGGTCCAGGCGACCATCATGTCGCATGCGGGATCGCCGACGCCGAGTCCGCCGAAGTCGATGACGGCGCTGAGTCTGCCCTTCCGCACCAGTAGGTTTCCTGGCAGGAGGTCGCTGTGGATCCAGACGGGTTCGCCGTCCCATTGCGGAAGCCGGAGGACTTCCTCCCATGCGGCGCTGGCCGCCACTGCGTCCACCGTGCCATCCGCGCCCAGGTCTCGGATTGCGGCACGCACGTCGTCTTCGCGGGTCCTGACCGGCCCGCCGCGAAAGGACGCCGGCCCGCCGGTGGCGTCGACCTGCCGTAGGGCCGCGACAAAGCGGCCCAGCTCGACGGCCGCATGGCCCAGATCGACGATGGGCTCGTCGTAGGCATTGTCGCCATCGAGCCAGCGATACACCGACCAGGGCAGGTCATAGCCCTCGCCAGGCACGCCCTTGCCAAGGGGCACCGGCAGGTCCAGTGGGAGGTGCGGAGCAAGGTGTGGCAGCCAGCGCTGCTCCTTGTCGACCTGCCTTGCCGCGCCGGGAATCCGTGGCAAGCGCACGACCATGTCGTCGCCCAGCCGATACATGGCGTTGTCGGTGCCGGCGGAATGCACGTTTGCGATGGGCAACGCAGCCCACTGAGGGAACTGCGTTGCGACCAGACGGCCGACGAGTGATGCGTCGATGTCGACCTCGTCGGCATGCATCTTCGCGTTGGGCACGGATCTCCTTGACGTGGAACGCTCGGAAGCGCCGCGGGCGTCTGCGCGGCACCGCTGCGGATACGGAGCCTATCGACCCTGTTCAAGTCGGTGCCACGACTTTTCGATCAGCTGAGGCCGGCTATGCGACGAGGCTCTCGGGGCGTTCGACGAGGCGGCCGTGTTCGAAGCGCGCTCCGGCTCGGACCAGGGCGACGAGGTGGGGTGCGTTCACGGATCGCCAGCGGGCCTGGGCAGACTCGACGAGCTTGAAGACCAAGAGATCCGACCACCAACCCTCGACGGCTTGCTCGTTACCGACCCACGCTCCTAGCCCGGACACCAGCCGCAAAGTGTCCGTGCGCCATCTGTTCGGAGTTCTACGGCGTGCCGTGCCAGCAGCTGGCCGCATCATGGCAGCACGGCCGGACGGGGGAGGGGCCCAGTGCAGTTGACTGCCGTTCATACCGAGTGGGGGCGGCTGGACGTCACCCTGGAGGATCTGGGCTGCGGCCGCTCGTGGATGGAGATCCACCGGGTGCGTGGTGTGGAACTGACGTGCCCTGAGTGCGGCGGTCAGGTCCGCGCACGTCTCTCCAAGCTCGGCACCCGGCACTTCTACCACCGCACCAAGCCGCCAACGTGCTCGCTGGCCAACGAGTCGCTGGAGCATCACCTGCTCAAGTTGGAACTGGTGACCTGTGCTCGCGCCGCGGGCTTCCAGGCCGAACTGGAGGTCGCCGCACCCACCGGAGAATGGCGGGCGGACGTGATGGTCTTCGGGCCCGACGGCACCCGGCTGATGGCCCTGGAGGCGCAGCTGTCCCCCATCACCGTGGAGGACATCGCGGCACGCACCGGTCTGTACGAGCGCGACGGGGTGCGGGTGTGCTGGTTCGGCTTCCGACCGCGCCCGTGGGTGGGCGCCGTGCCCACTCTCCTGGTCCAGGCCCCCGAGGAACGCGGGCAGGAGTGGGCGGTGACCGCCGGCCTGGCTCGCCTGTCCACGCGGCCGATGAGCTGGTCGCCGACCGCTGCGACGCTGAGCGACGCAGTGTCGTGGATGCTGACGGGCCGGATCGTGCCGCACAAGCCCCTCTCCAGCGCCCGGCGGGTCACCGAGGAAGGCCGCTGGTGGTCCGAGTGGGCAGAGGGCTGGACCAGGTCCTGGAACGACGCATGGCGCCTGTGGTGGACAACCCCCGCCTACGCGGTCTCGGAAGCCGAGGGCGCCCGAGAAGAGAAGGCCGAAGCGCAGCGACGGGCGATCGAGGAACGAGAGAAAGCCAGGAAGAAGGAGGCCAAAGACCGCGCGTACGCCGCGTTCTGGCACCGCACGGGCCTGGACCGGCAGTTGTGGAAGCACTTCCGGGCTCTGGCGGAACTCTTCTTCGATCGAAGCCTGGTCTTCGGCGCGCCGGACTCCCGGTACGGCGACAGCAGGCCGGTCTATGAACGCAGCGGGCCCGACGGCGAGGAATGGACGCTGGTCGGGGTCGCCTGTCCAAATCCGCGTCGCCTGGGGGCCTGGGCGGAAGAACTGGCCCTGCTGGTCCCTTCCGACTACGAGCTGGAAACCCTCGCAGTCCGGGCGTGGGCCCCGTTCCAGGTCTATGTCCTCAACCCGTACACCGGCAGGACGTATCAGGAGCGCGTGCTGCCGGCACCCGTCAGCCCGTAGGGGCCGAGACGCCGGACGGCGGGCACAGGATCCGGCTGCCGTCAGGCCAGGAGCCCGTCCTCCCCGAGGCCGACGGCCGCCGCTGTTGACGCTTCGAGCCGCCCACAAAACCCGCCGGGTCCCCGTCCCCGACTAGTGTTCTGACCGGGAAGGTTCGCCGGGTTACTGGAGGTGGATGGGGTGCGACGACGGAGATCTGGCCAATAGGATCTTGAGCGCAGGCACGGGTTTCGGAGGGCGAGATGGAACAGCCGCGGATACGCCTCGGCAACGATGATGTGTGGCTGGAGCTGGCTCGGACCGGTGCGGACAGCTGGCAGATCACGGCGGATTGGTGTTCCTGGCTGACAGCCGACTTCACTGCGGATCTCAGCGCTGCGGAGGTCATGGACTTCGTGGCGCGGATGCTCTCTCGCCTGCGCGCGCCGTCGGGTGTGCGCTTTTCGGCAGCGGTGACTCCCGGTCGGAACAACCCGCTGACGCTGAAGGCGGAGCCAGTCGGGGACGGTTTCGCCTTTTTCGTGCGTCTGACTCCCAACGGCGACGACGACGTGTGTCATTTGCAGATGGAGATCGATCCGATCGCCACGGTGGAACTTTGTAAGACATTCCGTGCACTGCACGCGGCATTGACGGTCTGACCGCCCGGACCGTTTTGATCAGGCCGCCGTCGTAAGCAGGCGTCCGCCCCAGCAGATGCCCTTCTCACTTCGGACGCGGGCGCGTTCCTTGCGTGCGGCGGCCAGGACGTCGTGGTGGCGGGCGTTGGCGTTCCGCCACCGCAGGTAGGCATGCAGGGCCCTGGTCTGCATCATGCGGTTGGGGTGGTTGGAGTTGGCGATGGTGAACTGCCTCAGCGGTCCGAAGTGCGCCTCGACATCCGGTAAACGAGGCACCCGCCGCAGCAGGGCACGTTCTCACCGGCATTACGTGATAGCTCTTAGCCTTGATCCACCGACGTGGTTTGGGGAGCGATCTTGCGACCGGTTTCGAGCCGGTTTCAGGTCGGCGGTTGGGCACGGCCAGGATGTAGCCGC